>WRAV01000004.1 GCA_009780025.1 Oscillospiraceae bacterium
CTAAAGCGGCAACCGGCTTTTGATGCGCAATTATACCAACGCCGCGCTTATGGTATAATGTCCGCAGAAGGTCACGGACATTATACCATGCGCAACGCCTCGCCGCTAAAGCGGCAACCGGCTCTTGATGCGCAATTATACCAACGCTGCGCTTATGGTATAATTATTGCCGTAACATTCAACGAAAAGAGGACGCGCAATGGAATATAGAAAGTTTAAAGACGGCTTGGATATATCCCTGCTTGGGTTCGGGACTATGCGCTTTCCTGTTGATGGGGAAGATCTCGCCAACATCAACGTGGAAAAAACCTACGAGATGCTCGACCACGCCTTCGAAAACGGAGTAAACTACTTCGACACCGCTTATATGTACCACAACCACGCCTCCGAGGCGTTTCTCGGCAAGGCGCTGGCTCGCTACTCTCGCAAAGACTTCTACCTGGCCACCAAACTGCCGCCATGGAGCCTGGAGAAAAAAGAAGACATGCAGCGCATGTTTGACGGCCAGCTTAAAAGATGCGGAGTGGACTGTTTCGACTTCTATCTGCTTCACTGTATAACCAGAAGTACCCTGCCTATCTTCGAGAGGCTCGGCGCATACGAGTTCCTGCGCGAGCAGCAAAAAAAGGGCAAGCTACGCTATCTGGGCTTCTCGATTCATGACAGCGCCGCGCTTATGAAGGAAGTGCTCGAGAAATACGAATTCGACTTCGGGCAGATACAGCTCAACTACTTGGACTGGGATCAGCTCGATTCCAAAGGGCTGTACGAGACTTTATACAGTCGGAAAATCCCCGCCATCATAATGGAACCGGTGCGCGGTGGTTCCCTCGCAAATCTCCCGGAACGAAGCGCCCAAATGCTGCTAAACGCCAGCCCCGAACGCAGCCAAGCCTCTTGGGCCATGCGCTTTGCGGGTGAGCTGCCTGGTGTGCTCACCGTCCTCTCTGGAATGAGCACGCTTGAGCAAGTAAAGGACAACATCGCCACTTACACAAACCTCTCGCCCCTCACAAGCAGTGAGCACGAGATTATCCGCCAAGCAGTGGAGATTTACCGCAAAAACGCCGCTATCCCCTGCACTACCTGCAACTACTGCATGCCCTGTCCGGTCGGGGTGAATATCCCCGAGAGCTTTGGAGTATACAATATGTTCAAAAACACCGGAAACAGGGCGAGGTTTAACATTGAGTACACGCATGTAGGCAAAGGCAGCCAGCCCGAGGATTGCACCAGCTGCGGCGCCTGTCTGACCCGCTGCCCCCAACAAATTGATATCCCCAAAGAGATGGAAAAGATAGCACAGGCTTACAACGGGTGATTTGCGCATAAACGCTACCCGACAATTAGCGGGCTAGAGCGCTGCCAAATAGGCGGCGCTCTAGCTTTATGCAAACAACAATACTTCTACCTCGTATTTGGCTTCCCGGCACCCTTTGTTGCCGTCCATGTACCTTGCGAAATTTTGTTGCATTTTGCAATATGTAATACCTATCTCTTGAGCTACCTCCATTTGGGTTTTGCCAACGAAGAAGCGCAACGATAGTATCTTTTTCTCCCGGTCTTCCAGGTTTTCAATCGCTTCCTTTAGGAAGATTTCGTCCAGCCAGTCTTTGTCGCTCTGCTTGTCCCCTACCTGGTCCATCACGAATATAGTGTCGCCGCCATCGGAGTAGGCCGGCTCGTACAGACTGACAGGCTCGACTATCGCTTCAAGCGCCAGAACGACGTCCTCTTTCTTCATCTCCATTTCCTTGGCGATTTCCTCTACGGTAGGCTCTTTGTTGCTGTCCGCAGTCAGGCGCTCCTTGACCTGCATAGCCTTGTAGGCGGTGTCCCGCAGTGAGCGGCTCACCCTTATAGAGTTGTTGTCGCGCAGGTAGCGGCGTATCTCGCCTATTATCATAGGCACGGCGTATGTGCTAAACCGAACATTGAGCCCTGTGTCAAAGTTATCTATCGACTTTATCAGCCCAATGCAGCCCACCTGGAATAGGTCGTCCAGGTTCTCGCCCCGGTTGGTGAACTTCTGCACTACGCTGAGCACAAGGCGCAGATTGCCGTTTACCAGTAGGTTGCGTGCTTCTGCGTCGCCTTCTTTAATCCTGCCCAGCAGCTCTATCTTTTCGCTTTCCTTTAGCACTTTCAGCTTGGACGTGTTGACGCCGCAAATCTCAACTTTGTTGATCATGCAAACTCCCCCCGCCGGCCAACGTGTATTTCTTACCCAACAAGTATTGGCCTGAGAGCGAGAGCTAATACAGCGCATTTTTTGGCAAATTTTAGCGAATATGCAAAACCCGCTCAGAACGCGCAACCAGCAATTCAATGGGAAAACGAGACAAAGCGTCAGGGGCGCAAGCTTTCTGCGCTTCTGACGCTTGTTGTACCTTACGATATCCGCTCCAGCTCCTTTTTCAGGCGTTTGACTATCCTTTTTTCCAGGCGTGAAATATAGGATTGGGAGATTCCGATTATCTCCGCCACCTCTTTTTGAGTTCGCTCTTCGCCGTCCAGCAGACCGAAACGCAGCTGCATTATCTGCTTTTCTCGCTCAGCCAGCTTATCCACCGTTTCGAGGAGTATGGTCTTTTCGATATCCTGCTCGATTGGGCGGTTGATGGCGTCTACGTCTGTGCCCAAAATATCCGAGAGCAGGAGCTCGTTGCCGTCCCAGTCTATATTCAACGGTTCGTCTATCGAGACCTCGTTCTTGTGGTTTTGGCATTTGCGCATATGCATGAGAATCTCGTTCTCAATGCAGCGAGAGGCGTAGGTGGCCAACTTTATCCCCCTCTCAGGACAAAAAGTGTTTACCGCCTTGATCAGCCCAATAGTACCGATTGAGACTAGATCTTCAACCCCGATGCCCGAGTTCTCAAACTTGCGCGCGATGTAAACCACCAAGCGCAGATTGTGGACTATCAGTTCCTGCTTTGCGTCTTCGCAGCCTGCGCTCAGCCCGGCGAAAACAAGACTCTCTTCCTCCCGGGTAAGGGGAGGTGGTAGAGTGTCCGGACCGTTTATGTAGTAAATTTTTGTGCGCAAAATATGGAAAACCAGCTTTTCCAGTTTGCTTTGCACCCACTCGCGCAGGGAGTTTGTCATACACTAACACCACATTCCATTTTGAGTTTATGGGCAATCAGGTCGGGATTTAATATGGCCTGGCCGCCGCCCTCCCCTATCCTCTGCGTACTTATCGCCATATAGCACAGACTCGCCTTATATAACTGCCCGCCGCACTGAATTATAAGTTCATCCACTCGAAGAGCAGGCAGGGTTCCCTTGCCGCCCATCGCGGAGTAGGGCACCACACGTATACGTACCCCCGCGTTTGTCGCGGTCTTTTGCCAGTCCCCCGCTTTTATAGCAAGAGCCAGAGCTGGCTCCAGAAGAGCACTGACCTCCCGCAATGGGCAAACAATCACCGGTACCCCGCTGAACGGCTCATAAAGACTGTTGCCTGTGTCGATTAAAGCGCTAAGCGAACAGCTGTTGCCGCCCAGCTTCACAGTAACCCGGCACTTCGTCCCCACCAGCCGCCCTCCGCGAGAGAACCGGTGGGCAAGCCCGAGCAAGATATACGCTGCTACCGCACCGATCAGAAGGGTCATCGGGTTTATGTTGAAGTAGACAACGCCGCCCAGGTAGACCATTCCACGGGGGGAGAATAGCAACCAAACACCCAGCATAGCACCGGCGAAAAAGAAATTTACTAGGAAGAACATCCCCCAACCCTTGAGAAGCTGCGCGGCACTCTCCCAGGGCAAAGCCACCAGTACAATCAAACTGGAGAGAAAAATCCTGTACGCAAACATACTCCAAAATCCCGCAAACGGTAAAAAAATAGCCAGCGAACCAACTGCACCCAACAGCGCCGCCCCGACTATTCTACGTCTTTTTATTTGCATCCCCAAAAGCTTGGCTGTGCCGGCCAAAAGCAGCACCGTCGTGATATAGTTTAGAACCAGTAGTACATCCACGTATACAACAGCAGTCTCCATTTTTGTACCACCTGCCAAATGACATTGCACCCGGCCACATCATTATAAAAGAGACGTGGCCGGGCTTATTGTCGCAAAGCGTTGACGAGCTGTAATTTTTTGCCATCTCTAGTTCGCACGATATAGTCAATCAACTTGAAAAAGCACCCTTGTTTTTTCAAGTTAGCTCGCATCCTGTGCAAGCTTTCGGCGCAGCCGAAGATTTACGTATACACGGTTTCCCCGGCGCATGCGCCGGTGCGCGACGCTCTTTGTCGCGACTTCCAAAAGTGGGTTTCTTTTGAAGGGGAATAAGTATAAAAACCGGCCTCCCCACTGTATGCGGAGAGGCCGGCCTACTTATTAGCTTGCTATGCTTTTAGACGAACAGTGATAATACAAATACAGCTGCCATGGCACCTAAACTACCGATAGCGGTACCACCAGATACGTTGAAGAAGCCTTCCTTCATGCTCAAGTTGGCCGACTTAACAACTACCCAGTAATGGCTGGCGTTTACGTGGTAGAAGAAGGATGCACCCGCGGTCAATGCCAGTGCTACAATAACCGGAGAAAGTCCCAGATAGGGCAGCAGCGGGAACATGATTGCCGAGCCGGTAATCAGCGAAACAGTCGCCGAACCATTGGAGAGTACAAGCAGCAGTGTTACGAAGAAGGGAATAAACACTGCCGGTAGCGCTGTGGCGGCGATCGCCTGGCCCATGAACTCGCCAACACCGGACACGCGCAGGATAAAGCCGTAAGAACCTGCCGTACCTGTTGCAAGTATGATAAACGCGGATGTGTCAACAGATTTGTTGAACCACTTGCCGATCTGCTCTTTGCTCAGAACACTCGGATCCAGGCCAAAAGCGACCAGCACACCAATTCCGAGCGCGACTATCGGGTGACCTATAAATCCGGAGAGCGGATGCAAGTTAGCCGGAATTAGCGGGTTAGCCCCAACTGTTCCAAAGGAGTTCAAGCAGATGAGAAGGATTGGAACAAGCAAGGAGGCAAATGACATGAACGCACTCGGAAGTCTTCTGTCTGTCTTGATCACAAGGTCTTCTGCGGAAAGTTTACCCTTGGGCAGCGGCTCAATGCCCTCCATCACTTCAGCGCGTGGAAACTTCTTTGCGCAGTAAGTAGAACACCAAATCCAAGCGACAATACCATACGCCAAGGCGACAAACATACCCAAGAATATCATCTGACCAAGGTCAACACCCAATGTACCAGCTGCGGCCAAAGGCCCTGGGGTGGGCGGCACGATAGTATGGGTAGCCATAATACCGGCATTCAAAGCACCCAATGTAGCAATCAGCGGCACACCTGAGCGAGCCGAAACTGTACGCGCAACGGGAGCCATGATAACGATAGCGGTATCACTGAACACGGGGATAGAAACCAGGTAACCAGAAAGCATCATTGCCAGCGAAGCGTTTCTCGGACCAACCATTCTAAGCATCGAGTTGGCAAGAACCAACGCACCGCCGGTATGTTCCAAGATAACACCTATGGTGCAGCCAAGCAAGATGACTATACCGATATTGCCTATTGTTGCGCCAAACCCTTGTATTACCGTTTGGATAACACCATGCTGCAGGCCCACGAACTGGCCAGCTGCATCATAAACACGTTCGTTAACAAGAGGTATTCCAAAAGCGATACCAGCGCCAATAGCACCGACGAGCATAGCGTAAACAGGATTAATTTTCAACCAGGTTATCAATAGAACAATGGCAATCAAGCTTACTATCATTACAAATACTGAACCCATTCCAGCTTGCAGGGTTAAGGATGCTGCTAATTGCATAGGTTAATTTCCTCCTCATTTTACAGATAGGGTATTCTGTCCGTGCACTGTCTAAGTATAGCGCCTCGTTCTTTGTGTTTACCTCCTCCCGATACACCAGCTATATGCTCCGTTGCGGGAGCTCATACTGTACACCCAGCACTAGCTTGCCTTCAAAAAAAAGCAGTTGCAGCGCAAGGCGGAGTGCTCAAAGCTTAAGGAAGTTTAATGGCAAGCATGGTGGCATCGCTGCCGCTTATGTTCTCAACACCGTGGATTTTTCCGCCTCCTGTAAAGACAACGTCCCCGGCTGTAAGGTCTTTTGTCACGCCATCGTCTGTTATCCGCAGGGTACCGGAGAGCATATGGTATATTTCAGCGTCTGGGCCGTGGGGATGCTCGCCAATCGAGCAGCCGGCAGGTATTGTCAGAACTATGCACCATTCGGCCTTGCCTAGCATTTCTTCCGGGGTGAAGATATCTTCTCGTTTAAGGTCGCCCTTGCCCCCACGCAAATTGCTGACCGTACTCTCCTTAAATTCCGCTTTTTGTCTAATCATCTTGCCACAACTCCTTATTCGTGTTTTGGTATTATCTTACCCACCGGAACCCAAAGGCCATTGGTGGGTCAAGCTCACACAAACTTGCCGTCCAACATATTTTTCGCAAAGGATTGTTTACACTCCATTCATTATTTATTGTACCTTTTCGTTTGTACTTTGTCAATATTTAAGTCCAAATTTTTCTGAAAAATTAGGTGATTTGCTTGATAAAAACTAGCAATACGTGATTGTAGATCATTGACAAAAATATAATACCTATTATATTATATAAAAAATTGTGAAAGAATAACAAAAACGCCTGTCGCTGTTTGGCGCACAGCTGGGCTGCTTTTGGCTAAGAGAGAAGGACGGTGTGTCAAATGGAATTCCTCTGTGCGCATTGCAACAGTAAATACCCCTTCGACCTGCCGAGATGGCGATGTGATTGCGGCGGATACCTTAAACTTGAGCAGGATGTATTCTTCACCCAAGATGATATTAACCCGAGCCTGCCTGGCAGTTGGCGGTACGAAAAAGCCTATCCTCTCCCCTACAGCGAAATCAGCGTCTCATTTGGCGAGGGTATGACCCCGCTTGTACCGGTGAAGTTTGGCGGCACCAGCCTGCGCGTTAAGGTGGATAGCCTGATGCCTACCGGCTCATTCAAAGACCGCGGGACGGTGATGGCGGTAAACTACCTCAAAAATCGCGGCGTCACCCAGATAGCCGAGGACTCTTCGGGAAACGCAGCAGCTTCGATGGCGGCTTACTGCACCCTGGGCGGGATAGAGTGCTCTGTATACATACCAGCCGGCAACTCTTCGGGGAAGATAATCCAGACCAGGGCTTACGGCGCACAGGTTTTTTCCATAGCCGGGACACGTGAAGACGTGGCGGCAGCCGCACAAATCCATGATCGGTCGTATGCCGGGCACAACTGGCACCCTATGTTTGAAGCCGGCTACAAAAGCGTCGCCTACGAAATCTGGGAGCAGAACAGCTTTAAGGAACCGGACGCTATCTTTACCCCATGTGGCGGGGGCGGGCTCACTCTCGGGTTGGCAAAGGGATTCTCTGAGCTTTTGCGCTCAGGGCAGATCGCAAAGCTACCTAAAATCTTCGCGGCACAGCCGGAAAACTGCAACCCGATCTATAGGGCGTTTCACGGTATTCCAGGCGAATTTGCCCCAAGGCCCACAATCGCGGAGGGCACCTCGATAGCTAAGCCTATCAAGCTAAAAGAAATTGTGGACAGCGTGCGGGCAAGCGGTGGCCAAATGGTCTCGGTCACCGACAATCAAATTGTCAAGGCCTTGCCGATCGCCTGGCAGAGCGGCATATACATAGAACCAACCTCTGCCACTGCCTTTGCTGCGTTTGTAAAAATGCAGACAGATGGTGAAATAGCAAGCGGAGACGATGTTGTAATCATCGCCTCCGGAAATGGCCTCAAAGCCACCGACAAAATCATGGATTTCGTACCGTTGTAAAGCGCGGCATATCGCAGCTCTCGTGTTTAGTTATACTTGTTGCTCTCACTTTTCTACGTATCGCTTGGCCCCGCGCATAGAGAGAGCCGTGGCCACCTCGTAGTTGATACTGCCTTGCAGCCCGGCCACGTCCTCTGCCAGTATGCGCTCGCCCCCACTGCGACCGATTATTATGACCTCATCCCCTATTTCTACGCCGGCCCCGGTCGCGTCCACCATGAACTGATCCATGCAGACATTCCCGATTATATTACAGTAGTGACCGTTTATAAGCACCCGGCCCTTGTTGCTCAGCTGTCGGGAAAGGCCGTCGGCATAACCCACAAGCACAGTAGCAACGGTGATGTCCTTCTCGGCGAAGTATTTACGGGAATAGCCCACGCTCTCTCCCGCTTTTACAGTTTTGACGTGAGCCACCCGACTCTTAAAGGTTAGAGCCTGCCTAAACCCCAGTGCCTCTATCTTGGCTGCGCCCTGGGGCGTAGAGCAAGGCGACATGCCGTAGACAAGTATCCCGCAGCGAACCATGTCCAGGTTGCACTCTGGATGGTTTAACACCCCGCCTGAATTCGAGATATGCTTGAGCGGAAACTTGATCCCTGCGCCCTCTAAATCGCTTATCATGCTGTTAATAAACTTGTAACGCTGCTCGGCAACGAAAGAAGGGTCACTATCCGAGGTGGCAAGGTGCGAGTACACCCCGCCAATGTGTATGCCGGGCAGCCCCGCAATAGCGAGAACTTCATCGATAACGGTGTCCATGTTATCAGACCGGTAGCCCAGCCGATTTAGCCCAGTGTCAAGCTTGATATGTATGTCAGCAGTTTTTCCAAGCGCCACCGCCACCCGAGAAAGCTTTTCGCAAGCGGCCAGCAAAAAAACCGTGGAGGTCAAATCCTCCAGTATAATGCTCTCAAACTCTTCTTCAAACACCGGACAAAAGACAAGAATAGGTGCGACTAGACCCGCCCGGCGCAAGGTAAGCCCCTCCTTGACAGTGGCCACGCCCAGCCAGTCGGCTCCGGCTTCTACCGCTGCCTTGGCTGCCTCACACATACCCAGACCGTAACCATCAGCCTTTACTACAGCCATCAGCATGGTGCCTTGGCGCACCATCTTTTTAAGTAGTTTTACGTTATCCTTAATATCATTAAGGTTTACTACAATCTCAGCTCTTGCAAAATTTTTCATATATTACCACCGCAGTGTTTGGTTGAGAGCTTTAGCTCATAGCGTAGCCCACTTGCATTGCAGACAGTCGTTGCTGAGGCGGAAACTACCTTAATTACAATATGAGCTGTTCGCCCAGGTCATTCGCCTTTAGGAAGCTGCCGGTACTGGGCAACGTCTTAGTGCGAAAGCGATGAGAGTTTTCGAGCATCTCTTCCTTATAGGGCTGCACCGACTTTACCACGTTTTTGCGCAGGCTGAGCAACTGTACCCCCTGAGTGTTCTTGGTAGTTTTGGTCGAAATAGCACCACAGTGAACAATCAGCACACGTTCGTTGTTTGTGCGCATCAGGAATTCGCCGTCCTGCAGGGTTTGGAAAATCGCAACCGCCGGAGATTTGTCGCTGTAGGCTGCCAGCAGCTTTTTGCGTTTAGTCTTGGTTGCATAGCTACTCAGCTCTACTTTGGCGGCCTTACCGTTCTCAAAAAAGAAGAGCATATGCCCAGCAAAGTCTTTGGTGACCGCCATGAACAAGGCGCTCTCACCCTCATCCGTACCTAGTTTGGCTGGAATATAGTCACCCATGGCACTGGCCTTGCCGTCAGTAAAGTCACTGGCGCTGGCCTTGTATACCTGCTGCTTGTCGGTGAAAAAGAGCAGCTGTGCGTTGTTGGTTGCAACCACTTCCTGGGCGACGACGTCGCCTTCCTTAACCTTTTGCTCTCCGCTCATACGCAGAGACTGAGGAGTAATCTTTTTGAAGTAACCCTCCCGAGTGAAAAAGAGATGCACGGGGTAGTCGGGTGCCTCATCAATTATCTCATCTGCATCCTCATTGGACGGGTAGTAGAGCAGAGTTTTGCGTGGTTGGCCATATTTTTTGACCACCTCTTCCAGCTCGCTAATTATGATTGCTTTTATTTTTTTAGGGTCGCTGAGCGTCTTCTCAAGCCCAGCAATCTGCGACTTAAGTTGGTCAAGTTCTTCAAGCCGCCGCAAAATATGCTCGCGGTTTAGGTTGCGCAATCTCAGCTCGGCCACGTACTCAGCTTGGATTTTGTCAATGCCGAAGCCAATCATCAAATTGGGAACAACTTCGCTCTCCTGGGCAGTCTCCCTGACAATTTTGATGGCTTTGTCGATGTCCAGCAATATCTTGGAAAGCCCTAATAGCAGGTGGAGCTTCTGCTTTTTCTTATCCAGCTCATATGCCACACGGCGTCGGACGCATTCCTGCCGGAAGGCCGTCCACTCCTCAAGCAGCTCGCCCACACCCATAACTCGGGGAGCTCCTCCAACCAACACGTTGAAGTTGCAAGAAAAACTGTCCTCCAGGGGTGTAAGCTTAAGTAGACGCTGCATCAGACGGTCGGGGTCGACACCGCGTCGCAAGTCAATCGTCAGCTTAAGACCGGAAAGGTCTGTCTCGTCGCGCATGTCCGAAATTTCCCGCAGCTTCCCCGCCTTCATAAGGTCTACGACTTTGTCCATAATCGCCTCTACCGTGGTAGTGGGGGGAATCTCAGTTATGTCTATGCAGTCGTTTGCTTTGTCATACGAATATCGGCAGCGCACTTTGACGCTTCCTCTCCCAGTCTCGAGAATCCGCCGTATCTCTTCCTCTCGGTAGACAAGGTAACCGCCCCCTGAAAAATCCGGCGCCTTGAGGGTGTCCAGAATGTCGTGCTCTGGGTCTTTGAGCAGCGCGGCTGCGGTTTCACAGACTTCGCCTAAATTGAACGAGCATATGGAGGACGCCATGCCAACCGCAATGCCCATGTTCGCGTTAACCAAAACCGATGGGTACCGCACCGGGAAGAGAGTTGGCTCCTGCATCGTGCTGTCATAGTTGTCCACAAAGTCTACGGTGTCGCTATCTATCTCTTCAAAGAGTTCTCTGGCGATTGGGGCCAGCTTCGCCTCGGTATAGCGGGCGGCGGCATATGCCATATCACGCGAATAAGTCTTGCCAAAGTTGCCCTTGGAGTCCACATAAGGGTGCAGCAAGGCTTCATTTCCCCGGGTCAAGCGTACCATCGTTTCATAAATAGCCGCGTCACCGTGAGGGTTTAGCCGCATAGTCTGCCCCACAATATTGGCGGATTTAGTCCGCGCACCACCAAGCAGCCCCATCTTATACATGGTATAGAGCAGCTTGCGGTGGGAGGGCTTAAATCCGTCTATCTCGGGTATCGCCCGGGAGACGATGACGCTCATGGCGTAGGGCATGTAGTTTTTCTCAAGGGTTTCGGTTATCGGCTGGTCAAGTACAAGGCCTGCATTTTCGATAACTGCTCCCTGTTCGGGTTCTTGTTTTTTGCGTGGCAATGTGTGTGGTCACCCCTTTGGCTGTAGATAATGCTTGTTTTCTTCAGCAACATTCAGCTGTTTCTTTCCATCAATAGTGTTGAACCATCCCAATTTTCGAAGTTTAGCTCATCTGTAGCAGGTGAGTACACCACTTTGTCCCACCATATATCACCATAACGCACACCATAACCGGGAGGTATACCTGGCGAGCCGTATGCGCCTGGGCCTTCTGCTTGGGTAACGATAAATACTAATGAAAAATTTCCACCAGATTCTGTAATGCTTATATTGCCATACAGGCCCACATCGCCTGACGAGTGCCTCCATGTTCCATCATTGTAAATGAATATAGGGTTACCTGCACCATCAGGCCAATCCCAAGTTCCGGCTAAGCTCTGGATAATCTCATAATAATCAACTGTTACTTCACTGCGAACTTGCTCTTGCCCGTTTGTTTGTTGGTATGGTTGTTGCACGTCCTCCGTGACCGGATCGTCTTGCTGTATATAATCGCCTGCATCTTGAATTGCCGGTGTTTGTTCCCCATTCCCACTACAAGCAGCCAGAGCAAGCAGTATGAATTTTGCGTTTTGCAATTACTCCACCCCCTAACTAACATCCGCCACATCCAAATAATCCGGCCCCACAGTCGCAATAAACTCTTTGCGCGCCGCCAGGTTGTCGCCCAGCAGCACATCAAACATCTCTGCCGTCGCTGCCGCGTCAGTCGGCGTCACTTTAATAAGCCGGCGAGTCTCGGGATTCATGGTGGTTAACCACATCATGTCCGGCTCATTTTCACCAAGGCCCTTCGAACGCTGGATAGTGAATTTCTGCCCCTCCAGCTGCGCCAGACACCGCGCCTTTTCAGCTTCGGAGTATGCGAAGTAAGTCTTGGTCCCAGCAGTTATCTCATAGAGCGGGCTCTCTGCAATATAAACACACCCCTGCTCAATCAGCGTGGGGGTCAGCCTGTAAAGCATGGTCAGTATCAGCGTACGAATCTGGAAACCGTCCACGTCGGCGTCGGTGCAGATAACGACTTTGTTCCAACGCAGGTTGCTAAAATCGAAAGTCGCAAGGTCTTTGCTGGCCTTGTTGCGCACTTCCACCCCGCAACCAAGCACCTTGATTATATCGGTGATAATTTCGTTTTTAAAGATTTTATCATATTCAGCTTTGAGGCAGTTGAGGATTTTCCCACGCACCGGAATAATTGCCTGGAACTCGCTATCTCGCCCTAGCTTGCAAGCTCCCAAAGCTGAGTCACCCTCGACGATATATATCTCTCGCTTGGCAAGATCTTTGCTGCGGCAATCCACAAACTTTTGCACTCGACTAGTGACGTCAACGGCACCAGTCAGCTTTTTACGCAGGTTGAGCCGGGTCTTCTCCGCGTTTTCGCGGCTGCGCTTGTTTATAAGCACCTGCTCGGCAATCTTGCCCGCCTGCTCCGGATTTTCGAGGAAGTATACCTCTAGAGAGTATCGAAGAAACTCATTCATCGCCTCGTAGATAAATTTGTTCGAGATCGCCTTCTTGGTCTGGTTGGCGTATGAGGTCACCGTCGAGAATGATGACGAGAATAGAACCAGACAGTCTTCCACGTCCTGAAATGTAATTTTGTTCTCGTTTTTGAAGTACTTGCCGGTCTGCTTGAGCAGGGTGTCAATCTGGCCGGTAAAAGCAACCTTGACCGCCCTGTCCGGCGAGCCGCCGTGCTCGAGGAAACTGGAGTTGTGGCTATACTCAAGCAGCTGCTTCTGGTTGCTAAAGCAAAAAGCTACGCTCAGTTTAACTTTGTAATCAGGCTTGTCCTCCCGGTCACGGCCCACCCGCTCGGCCTGCCAAAACTGTATCGGCGTCAGGGTGTCCTCCCCCGCAAGCTCCTTCACATAGTCGACAATACCATGCTCGTATACACAGTCACCCTCAATAAAGCTACCATCAGGCTGCTCGACCCGCAGTAAGAAAGTCACCCCCGCGTTTACAACAGCCTGACGGCGCAGCGTCTCAAGGTAGTATTCGTCGGGGATTTTTATGTCGGTGAACACTTGTATGTCCGGCTTCCATTTGATAGTGGTGCCGGTTTTCTTTGTAGTTACCGGCTGCTTTTGCATCTCGCCCACAATCTCGCCATGCTCAAAGTGGAGGTTGTAGCGCTGGCCTTCGCGGAGGATTTCAACGTCCATGTACTCGGATGCGTACTGGGTTGCGCAAAGCCCCAGACCGTTCAGCCCAAGTGAGTAGCCGTAGTCTTCGGCCTCGAATTTACCACCTGCGTACAACTCACAGAAGATAAGCTCCCAGTTGTACTTTTCTTCGTTTTGGTTCCAGTCCACAGGTATCCCCCGGCCAAAGTCCTGAATCTGCACAGAGTGGTCAAGGAATTTGGTGACAATGATCTTGTCCCCATAGCCCAGCCGCGCTTCGTCCACTGAATTTGAGAGTATCTCAAACACCGAGTGCTGGCAGCCCTCCAGCCCATCCGAGCCGAAAATGACCCCCGGGCGCTTGCGAACCCGGTCTGCCCCCTTTAGCGCGGAGATTGATTCGTTTGTGTACTGAGTGTCTTTGCGTTTTGCGCTCATCTATTTCCTCCATGATGGATTTTCAATCGACCCGCCTTATTTTGTAGATAACGCTTATTATGCGTCTTGTTCCCGTTTTCCTTTGCGCGGTGCGATTATTCTAAGATTGGTAATTATTGCCGCAAAAATGAGTCCTGCGAGAATGGCAGGTATCATAAAAGCGCCTATCATGGGCCTGGGAGGTCTATCTCTGACTATTCTGTTCGGATTATCGGGGTCAAAACGAACCGCGATTTCAGCTTCCCGTCTTACGCTGTCAGGACTTGCTTCAATTCTATAATTACTTGTAAAAACCTCACCGTTTACTTCAATCTCTACAGTAAGGAAATCACTACCGCGGCCACGAGCGGCTGGGTTTGCTCCTATTCCAGTACTTTGTTGCACACGAACAACAGTACCTGTAGTTCGTTCCCAGTTTACATAGCTATAATTGCGAATATGCGCTTCCCATACAGAATGAATCGTCGTGCCGACAATTGCACCGGCAGCCAAAACACAAATAAAAACTCGCTGCCACTTTGGTAAATCCCTAAAGTTGCGCCTGCCTTTTTTGGCTCTGTATTTGACATGCTCTCTCCTATTGCTAAACAATTCGCAGCGTTGTCGGCTTGCGGCCTCGGTAAAATGTAAAGTGTTCGTACCCCAGACCGGAGAGCAGCTCCATTGCCTGGGCAACGCCCACCCCCACGCTGTCTGCCTGATGGGCCGCCGAACCGATTGTTACAAGCTCACCGCCCAACTCTTTGTAGCGCGCCAGCACCCAGGTGGGCAAAAGCGCATCCTCAAGCAGGCCGCCCAACCCGCAAGCGCCCATCTCTAGGGCCTTGCCCTTTTCTACCAGCATCTTTAGCAGCTCGTCCACTTGCTCCCTGTATGGGTCTATGCTGAGGCGAGGGCCGTCTTTAAGTGCAGCGTGGCGGACCGGGTAATTCATATGGGCCAGGCTGTCAAAACCGCCCCATTTTACAAGCTCTACCTGATCTTCAAAGTATTCGATCATCAGAGTACGGCGCCGGTCTTCGGTAAGTGTGGCGTAATCAAATTCAGAGAAGTGCTCACCTTGCCTGGAATAATGGCAAGCGCCCAATACGAAGTCGTAGGGGTATAGGCCCAACGCCTGCTCTGCCACGTCATACAGACCGGGGAAGACTCCGAGCTCCACCCCAAAGCTGAGTGTCATCCGGTGCCGGAAAGCAGCGCTTACTTTGGCTGTATCCACCGCGCTCTGGTAAACACGGGTTTTATACTCGGCTTCGGCAAAGCCAAGGCACTCGACGTGGTCGGTTACCGCCATTCCCATCAAACCTACTTCCTCGGCCTGCTGGGCCAAATACATCAGCGAGTGCTCCCCGCCCTGGGAGTTGTTTGAGTGCATATGGCTGTCAAATAGGTTATGGTACACTCTCTTTCCCCCTTAGGCTGATATAGCCATTAAACTTGAAAGGCGTCCCTTGCTTTTTAAGTTTACACACTCACAGAGTGTGTGGCGGCAACGCCGTAAATGGCGTATACACGGGTAGCCAGTGTGGAACACTGACTGCGGCTGCCCTTGCCGCAGCTTCAAAAGTGTACTTCTTTTGAAGTGAAGCAAGTATATTCTTGCAGCTTTTATGCTTGCTATCTTTTGTGGTATACTGGTATAATGGTGCAGTTGACAGCGAATGAATTCGCTTTGCGGATAATACTGCCACTAATTTAGGCCACCATTAATAATAACCCCTATACCTGGGCAAGTCAACCGAATATCTGCCCGCGCAACTATAAATTCGTAAAAATCGTCGTATCTTCCAATCTCTCCGTCGCGCGCACAAGGATTTTTACTCCCCACACTTTGGAGGTTTTTGAGAATGCATAATATAATCCGCCTGACGGCCGCCATCAACAAAGTAAGTTGCGCAGACCCCGCCGACTGCCTGAAGGAGAGCAAGTCCCTCCTGTTCGAGCGCACTATTGGGGACTTCGACATAATGATCTTTCCGCAGCTCAGCTTGTGCTCGCCCAGCTGCGGAGACTTATTCGCCTCTACCGTGCTGACCCAGCAATGCTCCGCCGCCCTTGACCAGCTGCGGGCCGCCAGCCTGGGCCGGGAAGGCTACGTAATCGCCGGCTTTGTTATGGAAGACTGCGGCAAACCTGTAAGCGCCATGGCAGTGCTGCACAAGGGACAACTTCTCGGAATTCTGCCCACCTGCGATAACCCTGGGACTCTGGCCACTAATGTGTATTCCGATTACATTCTGCCGCCGAGCACAGTCTTTTCCTGCGGCGGACTTCGCTTTTCTGTCGTGAGTTGCGCGCTCTCCTGTCTCGCCACACGGGTGGCAGAAGCCGCGCGCACCGGCTGCGAGCTTATACTTGTGCCCAGCTACTCCCCCGCTTTCGCCGGGCAAGAGGGCGAAGTGCTAAGCTTGATTGCCGGTCTCAGTCGATCATTAGGAGTTGCAATAGCTGTGGTAAACGGCGGGGTAGGCGACACTTCTTCCCCTTATGTCTACAGGGGATTTGTCAGCGTATTTGAATGCGGGTCCGAGCTTGCATACATGCAGGCCGGGAGCGAGAGCGTTAGTTGCACTGCGGATATTGATGTTGACGTCATCCGCGCCCGCAAACAGGAAAAAAACTGCCCCACGCCCTTCCACGGTATTCCCGCCGGCAAAAGCAAACCCGGGCTCTTCCGCCCTATTGAACGGATACCCTTCCTGCCTTCGTTGGGACGAGAAGCCTACCTCACCGACCTGTTCAGCCTTCAAGTGCGCTCCCTTGCAGCCCGCATGAAGAACACCGGGACAACCAAACTTGTGCTGGGCGTCTCCGGCGGTCTGGACTCGACCGCGGCCCTGCTGGTCTGCGTCAAGGCGGTCGACAATTTGGGGCTTGGGCGAGAAGGTATCATAGGCGTCACCCTGCCCGGTCTGGGCACGAGCGAGCACACCCATTACAACGCTTTGCGGCTGATGGAAAACCTTGGCGTTACCATGAGGGAGGTCTCGATCCGCAGGGCGGTCGAACAACACTTTGAGGATATCGACCACAGTGGCGAACAGGACTTCGTGTACGAAAACGCCCAAGCCCGAGAACGCACGCAGGTGCTGTTTGATATCGCTAACTCCGCTTCTGCGATTGTTGTGGGCACCGGAGACTTGAGCGAGGCCGCCCTGGGTTTTTGCACATACGGCGGCGACCATCTGGCCGGCTACAATGTGAATATCTGCGTCAGCAAAACGGTCTTGCGCGAGCTCACCCGGCATATCTGCGAGACCGGGCTGGTCGAAAACGTCCAATATGTCGTGCAGAGTATCTTGGCTACCCCAATTTCCCCAGAACTTTTGCCCCCGCAGGATGGCCTGATCACACAGAAAACCGAGGACATCCTGGGTCCGTACGAGCTCCTCGACTTCTTTATCTACCACTTTGTCGGGAATAAAATGCGCCCCTCCAAGATTTTCTTCTACGCGTGTAAAGCCTTTAGCGAGCTCGGCGACGACTTTATCCGCGAAAAGCTTGTGATGTTTATCAAGCGGTTTTGCGGCTCACAGTTCAAGCGCTCTTGCGCGCCGGACAGCGCAAGCATTACCAGAGTCAACCTAAACGGCATCAACTTCCAAATGCCCTCAGACCTCAACCCGGCCTTCCTGTTGCGGGATTTGTAGTGGCATATTCTCCGCCCCTTTCGCGAATACTAACCATATTCACAAAGCCAAAGGAGGCCAATAGAATGCAACAGCAAAACCAGGACGCTACCCTGCTTGAACAGGTATACCACAGCGCCGAAATGGGGGAGCGCGGCACCGAGCTCCTTATAAAAAAATCCAAGGACGGCGGGTTGAGCTCTAAGCTGGGCGAGTTTAGAGACGAGTACGCCAGCATCAAAAAGGATGCCGCCGATCAGCTCTCCGCCCACGGGAAGGCTCCCAAGAAAGCCAGCACCCTAGAAACCTCCGCCCAGTGGATGGGCGTGCAGCTCTCCACTCTGGCTGACCAGAGCCCCGCCCGGATGGCCGAGATGCTCGTTACCGGCAGCGCAAAGAATATTATTAAAGGCATCGAAGACATAAAGCAGAACCATGAAGCCCAGCACCAGACACGCAAACTTGCCGGACGGCTGGTCGCCCTGGAAAACGACAGCTTTAACGCCATGAAGACCTATCTCAACTAGATATGGTAAAAGCGGGCGAACTGTGTTCGCCCGCTTTTTTAAAGTAGCGTAAATACCATTGACCAAGGATGCAAAATAGCCCTTCCTTTTTCGTCCATATTCTGCTATAATACTCAAAGAAAAAGAATGCGAAAAACTCTATGATGCGGAGCGCGTAGGGGCCGCCCTTGGCTCCAGAGGCGCGAACCGTAAAAACAACAAAGGAGAGACTTAACGTGACCAAAATTCAGGAGATAAAAGCAATCGAGGTTTTGGATTCCCGTGGCAACCCAACCTTGGAAGTCGAAGTTGTAACGCAGTGCGGCAGCTATGGCCGCGCCATGGTTCCCTCTGGGGCCTCGACCGGCGAGTACGAGGCGGTGGAGCTTCGCGACGGCGACAAAGCGCGCTATCTGGGAAAAGGCGTGCAAAAGGCCGTTGACAACGTAAACAACATCATCGCACCCGCCCTCATCGATACCTTCAATGTGACCGATCAAGTCGCTATCGACCGCAAAATGATCGAGCTGGACGGCACCGAGAACAAATCCAAACTGGGCGCCAACGCCATTCTGGGCGTCTCTATGGCTGTGGCGCACGCCGCTGCCGACATGCACGGGCTACCCCTTTACCAGTACCTGGGCGGCTTTAACGCAAAGCAGCTGCCCACCCCCATGATGAACATCATCAACGGCGGCTCCCACGCAGACAACTCCGTGGACTTCCAAGAGTTCATGATTATGCCCACCGGGGCACCCTCCTTCAAAGAGGCAATCCGTATTGGCGCCGAAATTTTCCATGCCCTTAAGAAGGTTCTCAAGGGCAAAGGCCACATCACAAGCGTGGGCGACGAGGGCGGCTTCGCACCCAACCTTGGCTCCAACCGCGAGGCGCTTGAGGTAATCATAGAGGCTATCAAATCCGCGGGGTACAAACCCGGCGAAGACATCAAAATCGCGCTGGATGTGGCCGCATCCGAGTTCTACAACAAGGATACAAAGAATTACGACCTGGCCGGAGAGGGCCGCAGCCTGACCGTCGACCAGCTAATCGACCTCTACGAGGAATTCTGCAAGGACTTCCCCATTGTCTCGATTGAGGACGGCCTGGACGAGAACGACTGGGACGGCTACAAAAAGCTAACCGAGCGCCTTGGCTCCAAAGTACAGCTGGTGGGCGACGACTTCTTTGTAACCAACACCACCCGCCTGCGCAAGGGCATCGAGAGCGGCACCTGCAACTCGATCCTGGTCAAAGTAAACCAGATTGGCAGCCTGACCGAAACCTTCGACTGCATCGAGATGGCTAAGCGTGCGGGCTATACCACCGTTATCTCTCACCGCTCGGGCGAAACCGAAGACGTGACCATTGCCGACATTGCCGTGGCCGTCAACTCTGGGCAGATCAAGACCGGTTCGATGAGCCGCACCGACCGTATCGCCAAGTACAACCGCCTGCTCAAGATCGAGAGCCAGCTGGGCGAGTGCGCGGTTTACGGCGGCGAGAAGTCTTTTTACAACCTGGGCAAGTAGAATACCAACTTATCAAAGGCAGGTGGAGCGAGAAATATCTCGCCCCACCTGCCTTTTGCTTTGGCATAAAGTTAATCAGCTTTACATTTATTTTTTTGATATACAATCTCTCCGGGGCACTTTGTGTAGTCTATCCGCCACTGACACGCCTCGCAATTTAAGCAGATTCCGGTGTTGTCACCTGACCGGGCGTCGTTTGCCCAACTTGGGTTAACCAGCACTCCCCGACCGATATTAACCATATCTATTTCTGTTTCGGACAGGATATCCCGTGCCATCTGCGCGCTCGTAATGCGGTAAACACCAAATACCGGCACTTTGACCAGCTTCTTGATGCGCTGCGCAGCGTAGATTGGCGGCGGGAACTGGTAAGACTCAGGCAGCTGGTCGGGGATTTGCTCTGACTCGCCATAGGAAACATTGAGAAAATCATATCCCGCGTCTGCTAAAGCCAAAGCATTACGAAACCCATCGTCCAGTGTCGGCTCAAATCCGCCCATCCTAATACCTATAATCGGGCCGGAACCGACTGCGGCGCGGATTTTCCCCAGCGTCTCCACGGCGAACAGCGCGGGATTCTCCCCATAGGCGTCAGTTCGGTGGTTGGCACTTTTGCTTAGGAAGTTGCCGATTAAATATCCGTGCGTTCCGTGCAATTCGATTCCATCGTAGCCTGCCCTAACCGCCCGCACAGCCGCCGACACAAACTGCTCTTGGATAATCTCAATTTCCTCAATTCCCAGCGGACGTGAGGTTTTATGTATTGCCGGGCGTATGTTTCTGGGTTCGCTAAAGCCATTCAAAGTGTGGACGCTTGGTCCGACCGAATCGTAATGGCTTTTAACGCCCGAGTGCTGAAGCTGGATAAATATTTTACTTCCGGCTCGATGGACTGCTTCTACCATCCGGCTAAGCCCTTCGATATGCCCGTCCCGCCAAATGCCGAGCATGTCGGGAACCCATCGCCCCTGTTCGCTGATACTTGTCGCTTCCTGGATGATAAGACCGTTGCCGCCCTGCGCAACACGTTCGTAGTGACATATGTGCATGTCGGAAACTGCCCCGTCCTCCTTTGCCCAATAATAGCGAATCATTGCAGGAACCGCAATGCGGTTTTTGATTGTCAGATGGCGAATCTGCACAGATTTAAACAAAGGATCCATGGTCGCTATCTTCCTTTCTTTTTTTGCTGCCCATCAAATCTTAACTTCTATAACCTTCGAATGTGGAAGCCTCCGTCCGCGTTAAGCACTTGGCCGGTGGCAAAGTCTAGGCGTCCGCTGCAAGCGGCAACCACGCAATCCGCTACATCTTTTGGCTCACCAAATCTCTTTATCGGAACAAGGCCTTCAGCTATTAGCTTTTGATATTTCTCCTTAACAACCTGGGTCATATCGGTTAGTATTATTCCCGGGCGCACCTCAAAAACAGGTATGCCAAACTCCGCCAGGCGGTCCGCAAAGAGCTGGGTTGTCATCGAAACTGACGCCTTTGATATGCAATATTCACCGCGCGTTATGGATGAGGTATAGGATGATATGGACGCAATGTTTACAATCCGCGGAGCAAACTTTGTTGGCGCGGCATCTTTTTTCATTGCAATCATGCGATTAGCGGCGAGTTGACACATAAAGAAAGTCGAGCGTGCGTTTGTATTTACCACACGATCATAACTTTCCTCGGTAGTCTCTAAAATGTCCAGGCGAACTTGTGGCGCAACGCCCGCGTTATTAACTAAAACATCTAGCCGACCGAATTTTTCACAGATTCCGTCTATAAGGGCTTCTCTTTCATCTCGAATATTAATATCGCATTTTTGGTATTCGCAGTCAAGTCCAAGCTCCCGCATCTGGCTAAGTGAATCTGTAGCATCTCTAGAGGTTGCGGAAAGGATTACATAGTATCCTTCGAGCCCCAGCTCCTTTGCAATCCCAAGTCCGATCCCCCTGCGCGCACCGGTCACAATCGCTATTTTCTGCAGTTTCAATTAGACCCTCCTACCTCCTATAAAATACTCTTAGGGGCGCGGACATAAGTCCTCCCCCCTAAGATAACGCTCTCATTTAAATACGTCCGCCAGCAAATGCAACGGAAAGCACCTGAGCTATTTTATCAGATGCGATTGCGCTATTTGCCTCTTTTGTCCGCCACCTGTGCCTTCTGCAAAATCGCAGCCAGCTTTTTCTTGTCTTCTTCGCTTGAGTCCGAAAGCGGGTTTCGCACATACCCACCGGTGTATCCGCAGTAATCTGTGGCAAACTTGAGGCCGGCTATCCCGAAGCTGCCGGTAACAGCTCCGTTTACCGGGAACATACGCTGATACAAATCCCGCGCCTCTTCCCATTTGCCGGCGTCGAACAGCTCCTGAACTTCCGCTATTTCGTTGGGAGAGCAGTTAGCCATTGCCGAAATAATACCGGTAACTCCCAGCGCAAGGGCAGGATACCATGCAGAGAATGTACCCGTCATCACCTGAAAGCTCGGATCGGCAACCCGCAGGAAGGTAGCCAGCTGCGGCACATCCCCATTTGAATCCTTCATCCCGACAATGTTCGGGTGTCGGCTCAGCTCTGCTACCGCCTCAGCACTGAGGTTAACATGAGTGAATTTACTTACGTTGTAAAGCAGAACAGGAATATCGCTGGCGTCGGCAACGGTGGTGAAGTATTTAATCATCGCCGCTGTGGTCATCGAACCTCCGTAATAAAACGGCGTGAGCACAAGCGCACAGTGCGCACCGAGCCTTGCGCACTTGTTGGTAAATGTTATGGTTTCCCTAGCAGATTCAAGGCCGGTACCCGCCATGACAACCCGCCCAGGGGCAGAGTTCTCCACAGTGAGCTTTACAAGCTCAAGCTTCTCTTCCTCGTTCAAATACACCGTTTCGCTGTTGGAGCCGATAACCAGGTACCCCGCCATTCTATCGTTGTTCCATTTTTGTATGTTGGAAGCAAACCCGCTGTAGTCCACATCGCCGCTTTCCTTAAATGGAGTAATCATTGGCGGGATTACGCCTCTAATTTTATCCACGATAATCAAATCCTCCTTGCAAAATATCATTGGGTCGTGTTCGACTTAGCCTTCCTTGCCTTCAGAACCGGCGACACAAAACCTCGGAAGATAGTAAATAGCAGTAAGCATACTAATATGGCAGAGATAGGACGTGTGAGGAAAACCGTGAAGTCCCCTCTAGCGGCCAGCAGCCCACGCCTGAAGAAAGGATCTATCATACCGCCGGACAGTATCAGGCCTAAAATTAAAGGTGCTATCGCAAACCCGGTCTTTGTCATGAGCCAGCCCACAAGCCCAAAGAAGAACATCAAATAAACGTCGGTTATCCTGTTTGCCGAAGCAAAAGAACCTATTATGCACAGCAACGTAACAACCGATAGGGTTACCGGCAAAGGAACTTGCAAGCATTTGACAAACGCGCGGTTCAAGATGGACCCCAAAATTAAAAACATAACGCCTGTAATCAGCATACCCAAGGCGATAGTGTAAACCCACGCCGGATTGTTGTTCATAAAAGTCGCGCCCGGCTGCAGGCCGTGCACAAGCAGAACTCCCAAGACCACCGCGGTACTTGCATCCCCGGGAACACCTAAAGTTAGCAAACAGGCATACGAGCCCGGCGCCATGGAGTTGTTGCCAGTTTCGGCGCCTATCAGCCCTTCAACAGAGCCCTGCCCAAACTCGTCTTTGTTTTTAGAGCTGCTCTTCGCGTGGTCATACCCCATAAAAGCAGCAACATTAGGACCGACCCCCGGCAATATGCCTACAATAAAGCCAATAACGGACACTCTAAATGCCATCCACTTGTGCGGCCACCACTCTTTCCAGCGAAACAGCTTGCCCGCCACCACTTTTATAGGCTCGGGATTGGCCTTGGCAACGCCACTAAAAACCTCGCTCATGCCAAACAACCCTACCATAGCCGGAATGAGGGGAATGCCCGCATTCAAAAAGCTCTGATTCATAGTTAGGCGCATGGCACCATATAGTGGGTCAAGCCCTACCGTACCCAGAATAATGCCCATAACAGCAGAAATCAGTCCCTTTACAAAGTCACCCTTCGAAAGTTGCGCACAAATCACAACTCCGAATATGGAAATCCAAAACATTTCATAAGATAAAAAGTTCATCGCAATAGGTATAAAAAGTGGCATGAAAACCAGAAATAAAACTACACCGACCGTATTGCCAAAAAACGAGGTTATCGCGATAATGCTAAGGGCTAAGGAGCCCTCCCCTTTTTTAGCCATAGGATACCCATCCAGAACCGAGGCCGCAGACCCCGGCGTCCCTGGAATATTAAGCAGTATGGCGGGTATCGCGGCGGCATAAGCAGCCGACTTATGTGTCGCAGCCAGCAAAAGAACCGCAAGGAGCGGATTCATGCCAAAGGTAAAAGTAGCCACGAATGCTACTGTCATAACCGTAGATATGCCTGGCAGTACGCCGCCCATAATTCCTATGGCAGTTCCAAGAAGCAACAGCAACATGCCCTCTAGGGACAAAATTATCGACAAAACTTCACCAAAAAGCCCAACTTCCATTGTATACACAGCTCTTTTCTACTGTTTTCTGTTGAGGTTCAAAACTTTAAATAGGGACCCTGAAAACTACAATAAACACAACATACATCACAGCCATACTAACTGCGGTAAAAATAACAGAAACCAACGGCTTAAAAGTTTTGACAAAGAAAAGCAAAATAAACAGCATGTAGAGAGCGCCTGCAATCCAAAATCCAAGCAAAGGCATCGCAACAAAAATAAGCAGAAGAATAGTTACTATAGCAATTGCAATTGCCCGGAACTCTTTTACCTTCACGCCATTTTTAATCGAGGCACCCAACTCACCAAAGTGCAAGCGCCCGCCTTTTATAAGACTTCTCACAATAAGCGCTACAGTCAAAACAGAGAGAAGAATATTAGATACCATAGGCATAAACGCCGCGCTATACACAAATTCATCGTTGCCCCAGCGTATTTGAGCTATCTGTGTGTATAAAAAAACGTTTATAAATAGCAGGACAATACCCGAAATCAGGTCTCTAGTGGCCTGTCCGTTTTTCATTTGTTTTCTCAACCCTTTCCAGGATTTAGAATCTGCCGTTCAATAGCGAAAACCACCCTCGAACCCAGACGATTTTCCCGCTATATCGCGCAGCTTTCTGCCTAGCGGGAAAATCGCCGGGGCGAGGCGTTTTGAGTATTTAGCCGGAAAAATTCTTAACGGCGCTCTAGGCCAACTTCGGCAGGGCTTCTTTGGGCATAACCCATATCATACAGAAGCCAGCTTACGAGGTAGGTGGTCTCTTCGGTCATGCGGTCGGCGTCATCCCCAAAGATCGCCACCGGTGTAATGCCCATGGCAGTTGTGCCATCTACAACCTCGGGGCTGTTTACAACCACCCGAAGTGCTTCGATCCATGCTTGAGCAATGTGCTCGGGGGTGTCTCTGCGGATACCTACACCACGAAAACCGCGGGTATGCGGTATTATTTCTTCGAGTTCAGGCAGCCAGTGCAGGATGCTGGGAACGGTGCCGATGCCTTCCAGATATACATCTTCAAGCGCATGAATAGCCAATGCGCGTACAAGACCATCCTCGATGAGGGGCAGCGCTTCGCCTATATCGCTTATGCTCCAGTCGACTTCGCCTTGAGCAGCGGCAGTAACGGCCGGCCGGCCACCGTCATATGCGATATACGTAGCAGTTCCGCCAATCGCGTTTACGATTACAAGCTGGGGTATATGGTAAAGGCCGCCCAGACCAGAGTTGGAAGCTGTAGTCTCGCCACCTCTGACCGCCTCTATCCACTCCTCTACGGTAGTGAAAGGCGAGTCAATCGGAACACAGATGACGGGATTCGTGGCTTGGGCAATCGCCAGCATACGGATATCCCTGTAGTCGTAATCAGAAAGCGCTGATGCAGGGAAGGTCATCGAGCCGGAGCTCCAAACGAAAATAGTGTTGCCGTCTGGGGGATTCGACATCATGGATGCTGCTGCAATCGAAGCATTGGCACCAGGCATATTTTGAGGGACAATATTAGCGCCCAGTTCTTCTTGCAATCCAGGAATCAACATACGCTTCAATGTGTCAAGGCCGCCGCCGACCGCTTGACCAACAAGGGCAGTAACGTTCCCTGCTGGTTGCCAGCTTCCTTCAGTTGCCTCAGGCTGATTTTCTGCAGCACCCGAGCCCGATGGAGCAGGAGTAGCTGGAGCTGGAGCCGCCGGTCCGCCGCAAGCTGCAAGAACTACCGATAGAACAACTAACAGAACTATTAACTTCTTTTTCATAACAATGGTCACTCCTCTTTTAATATTTAATTTGTGCTCATTCGCTAATCGTACACAAAGCCATTTAAGGGTCAATTCCAAGAATCATTGCCGGGTTATCTACCGTCATCCGCCGGATATCTTCCTGCGGAATTCCATCGTCCAGCATCATGCATATAAAGTTTTCCATCGAAGGAACCGGGTCCGGGTTTATAATCTGGCCGCTGTCGGTACTCATAATGGTGTTGGCGGGGCCAATCGCTCGGATCGCGTCGGAAATTACAGTGGAGGAAATCGGGTCTTTCCAGTGGTGGGTGGTGTCGCAGACCACGTGCTCCAACATGGACACGCCAAGCCTCACTGTCTCCTTCATTTGCTCGATAGTGTAGCTCAGTATTGGCGAGGTCGGATGCGTCAGCACTATTTTTTTAACTCCGCGCTTTTTAGCCTCTTCAATCACAGCCATCGCTTCCTGGGGAGACACGTGCCCGGTAGCCAACGAAATATCCGCCTCGGCAATAATATCAATAATTTCAAGGAGTTCGTCTTTAATGCGTCCGTCTGCGCCAAGCAGGCCGATCCCCGCAGGTCCGCGTTTGAGCTGTTTGGCAAACTGCGCAGCACTGTTCGCTGCCTTGAGCATAGCAAATTCGGAGTGAATAGTAGGCATCCAAACCTGCTTTGCACCCATCTGCACCGCGACACGCACCGCCTCTGGGTTGAGGCCGCCTACAGGGTGGTTGAGCGCAAGTCCCCCGTACATTGAAAACCCGGTGACATAAGTAGCCACTGTCGCGCGTCCCGCCGTGCCTTCTGTGTGGCTTTTGAGCAGGACAGCCCGCATACCGGCCTCCTGCGCCTTACGCGCGACCTCAATGTCATTTAGCGGGCGGGGGAAAATATCCGGCCCACCGTGAACATGAATGTCAATCGCTCCCTTTAGCATTTCTTTCGCAAGTTCTCTGTTTCCCATTTAAGCACTCCTTCCAGAAGGCGTATTCGCTAGTATCACTACAATATCCACCGAAATCAAGACGCCGTCTCACTAATGTGTATTTGATAATATTGCTACAATATCTCCCAAAAGTCAAGACGTTATCTTACTTTTGGAATAAATTTCAAAATCCCGTTTATCTTTTGTTGTTAATGACAAGGCTAAGTTAGGTTATTATTTGATAAAGAGTATGCGTCTAAGGGTGACATTTTATATATCATGCGCATGATAATGGCATTTATCATGCTGTATCGCTCTTAAATTAATTGACCCCAGTCTATGGGAATTTAAACGTTTATAATTTCCAATTGACTTGAAGAAGATCACTTATTTAGATACCCAAAATAAAACTTAGAAATATTTAACACAACTTTATCTGGGCATCCAAAAGCTTGAAAGCAAGCAACCCGCAACACAAAAAGCAAAAACACTCCTCAAGTAGACATACAAGGAGTGTTGATTTTTCAGCTGTTGCCAGCTATTCGAAATATCCGAATTTTTGACTAATGGCTGCAGAGGTATTTTTAAGGATAGGCAAAAACCCCGGAACCGTTTTTTCGTTGAGGCGAGCGTTGTTTGCGTTTATATGGAACGAGGCAATAATTTCGCCCGCGTGACCGCGAATTGGCATAGCCAAACAGCACATACCAATCTCGCACTCCTGATTATCAAAGGCGTACCCTTGTCTGGCTGTTAGCTGCAACTTTTCCCAAAGCTGGTCAAAAGTGGTGATTGAGTACTCTGTTCGCGGTTTCAGCTCTTCTCCGGCAACAACCAAACAAAGCTGTTCATATGTCAACTGGGACAATAAAAGTCTGCCCGCAGCCGAGAAGCAGGCCGAAATTGATGACCCCAGCCTTGAAGTGGGGATAATATATCGGTTGGACTGTATCTCGTCCAAAAACACGGCCTTAGTCCCGTCCAGGACGCACATGTAAACCGATTCTCCCAACTTGTCCGATAACTTTTGAAGGTCGTCGTGAGCAATGTCGCGGATATTGAGGCTTTTCATAGCGGCACCAGCCAACTGCAAAAAAACCATGCCAAGCCTATAATTACCAAGAGAATCGACTGTAAGGTACCCGCCTTGCTGCAAAGTATACAGAATCCGGTGGGCAGACGACTTAGGTATGTTAAGCTTATCGCTCAGTTCGCCTAGTGTATATGAAAATTCCTTTGATGTAAAGCAGTCTAAAACATTCATTGCCTTCATTATGGTTTGAATCGCGGGTGTTTCCGACATGCCTGAAAG
This sequence comes from Oscillospiraceae bacterium, assembly GCA_009780025.1. Taxonomy (GTDB): domain Bacteria; phylum Bacillota; class Clostridia; order Oscillospirales; family Ruminococcaceae; genus WRAV01. Next base: position 28,092 of record WRAV01000004.1, read on the forward strand.
CCTCCTCAACAGTCATACAAAACGTGCCTCATTGTAGCATTATATAGAACGGATTGCAAGTCATTTTGCATATGCGCAAAGCTCCGACCTGCTTTGCAAGCCGGTGACTGCGCGTTTAGTCCGAGAGTGTAGCATTAAGAATATTTCACGGTGACAGAGCCGGGATGCCCTAACATGGATGGTCATTGACATAGCCATCCCCGACGTGTATAGTCAAGTAAACGGTTGCAGCTTCTACTTTTAAAGGGAGTGGTATTATGGCAAACTATGATGTTTCTAAGTATGTAAATATGAAGCCCAGCGAAGTGCGGGCGTTGATCAGAAGCGGCAAGGTCAAGCTTCCCACCGCAGGCATGTGCGCAGGATATGCACAGGCCAATTTGACGATTCTTCCCGCTGAGTATGCCGCCGATTTTAAGGAGTACGCCAATAGCAATCCCTTTCCTGTTCCTATTCTTGAAATTGTAGACGGCTCGCCCCTCACCAGACTTATGGCCAAAGACGGCAACGTACTCACCGACATTCCCGAATACTTCATATACCGTGACGGTGCGTTTTCACAGCGTGTCTATGACACCACGGAATTTTGGCAAGACGGATATGTCGGTTTTCTGATCGGGTGCAGCTTCTCATTCGAAGAGGCGCTGATGACTGCAGGTATCGAAATGCGCCACATAGCCACCGGGCGAATTGTACCTATGTATAAAACCAACATAATGACCCAAAAGCGCGGCCCGTTCGAAGGCCCTATGGTGGTCAGTATGCGACCAATGTCGCCGGAACACGCCAAAATTGCATGCGAAATCACCGCAGCTATGCCAAACGTGCACGGAGCACCGATACATATTGGAGACGCGTCAGAAATAGGAATATCGGACATTTCAAAGCCCGACTATGGCGAAGCGGTAGAGATTCGCGAAGGAGAAGTAACAGTGTTTTGGCCTTGCGGTGTAACACCCCAGGTAGCAATAAACAACGCTAAGCTTCCAATTGCCATAACCCATTCACCGGGGCATATGTTTATCACCGACATACTTAACACCAAGATCAACGCCCTCCTTGAGGCACAGAAGTAATAATCTGTACAACACGCAAAATCTATGATAGTATATAGTTGCAATCACTCAAGAGAAGCCGTAAGGCCGATAGCCCTTTTCTGGCCTTCGCCTTCTCGCTTCTTACATAACTAACAAAGGGGGCGTCTTAGATGACGACTTGGTTTGACAACGCACAGGCGGACTACCACTGCGCGAGTCTTTTGTGCGGCGCGGCAGAGAAAAATTCTGTCTACCTGGCCGGAGCCGGCCGCGCAACACAGCAGGCTATCGAAAAGCTGCTAAAGGCAATCATTCAGCAGAAGGGCCAAGTAATCGCACGCAAGTTGGCCACAAACGACATATCAGTGCTGGTAAAGGAATGCGCTAAACAAGGCGTCGAAGCGCCGGAAATCCTTAAGCAGATGAGCAAGCAGATCACCGACTGGTACATCGAGGCCACCTACCCGGGTCTGGGCAAGTACGGCAATGTCGAGCAGATTACTGTGGCTATCAAGATGTATGAGCAGCTGCAGGAAATGTTTTTAGAGATGATAAACAAAACCCCCGAGTGTCTGGTGCACTGCCCGTACTACACAAGCAGTGTCTGGGGTTGCTCGCTTAAAGTAACCCGGCACGACAAAGACTGCAAGTACCCTATCCCCAAGGAGTGCTGCTAGGCTAGATGCGCAAAAGAAAATCATCGTTGAGAAGAATTGTCAGCGCCATCTTTGCCGTCGGCGTTGTTGTTGCACTTATACATATCGTCCACGCCCTCACCCTTGACCGGATAATCGAGTACCGGGAAGTGGACTTTTCCTCCCCAGGCATCTCTGCCGAAATGGACGGCTACCGAATAGCCCTTATCACCGACACCCACGACATTTCAGAGGAACGGCTGGGTGCGGTTGTGATGGAGCTTAACGAGCGGCGGATTGACCTGCTGCTGTTGGGTGGCGACTACAGCAGCAGAAGCTTCGACATTCTCCGCACAACAATGGAGATGCTCTCAGAAGTGCAGACCACTGATGGAGCCTTTGGTGTAGCCGGCAACCACGACACCTTGTTTGATCTGTACCCGACTATGGAAGCCAATGGAATCACGCCTCTTTCCAACAGCGGGCTGCACCCCCGCGAGGGCTTTTTTCTTGCCGGCGTGCAAGATTTGCAGACCGGTCGCCCCGATGTTTCCCGGGCAACATCCGGAGCAATGCATGGCGACTTCGTGCTTCTCCTTTCCCACAATCCGGAGATCGGTATGCGCCAGGACACCACCGGCGTTGATTTGATTCTCAGCGGGCACACCCACGGAGGGCAGGTAACATTCTTCGGCCTCTGGGCACCCGCGCTCGCTCCGCGCTTCGGCATCACAAGATACGGGCAGCGCTTTATGTCCGGCTGGGCCTACTCTCGGGACGGCACACCCGTGTTTGTGAGCAACGGCACCGGGGAGTATTTCCCCAGAGTGTTCGCGCGGCCGCAGGTGGTTTTGATAACGCTACGGCATGAGCCGTAAGGGTGGTAACTGTTAGACTAAATAGGCGTCTTCACATAGGTGAAGACGCCTTCTTTTGCCTATCGGTATTCCGCAGACGGTCGGGCATGGAAGCCCGACCCTACGAAGCAATACCATAAATTAGGAGTTGCAGAGGCGGGGTTCCATCCCCGCCCGCCAGACACAACTACTTTATCAATTAAAGCTAAAGGCATCTTCACACGTGCGAAGATGCCTTTAGCTTGGTTATACCTCGTGCTTATTTCCTCGGGAACTTCAGCGCTGCCTGTGCCGCTGCCAAACGGGCAATCGGAACCCGGAAAGGCGAGCAAGAAACGTAATCCAAGCCTGCCTTGTGGAAAAACTCGACCGAACTGGGATCACCGCCGTGCTCGCCGCAAATGCCTACTTTTAGGCCGCTCTTGGCACCCCGACCAAGCTTGACAGCAGTCTCAATCAGGCTGCCCACACCAACTTGATCCAGGCGGGCAAAGGGATCGGATTCGTAAATCTTCTTGTCGTAGTAGTGGCCCAGGAAGTTGCCGGCGTCATCCCGGCTGAATCCAAATGTCATCTGGGTGAGGTCGTTGGTGCCAAAGCTGAAGAAGTCGGCATTGGCCGCAACCGCGTCAGCAGTTACGCAGGCACGGGGGATTTCCATCATGGTGCCTACCAGGTAGTCGAGCTTAACGCCGCTGGCAGCTATAATCTCGTCAGCCACCTTGACTACGATGTCCCGGACAAACGCGAGCTCTTCGGCCTCGCCGATAAGCGGAATCATAATCTCAGGAAGCATCTTCCATTCGGGGTGCTTCTTCTGCACGTTGATCGCCGCTTCAATTACCGCACGAGTTTGCATCTCTGCGATCTCGGGATAAGCTACAGTCAGACGGCAGCCCCTAAAGCCCATCATCGGGTTGAACTCGTGCAGGGAGGTGATAACTTCTTTAATGCGGTCAGCGGATATATTCATCTGCTTTGCCAGCTGTTGGATGTCCGCATCCTCAGTTGGCAAAAACTCATGCAGAGGCGGGTCGAGGTAGCGGATAGTTACCGGGCGACCCTCCATGGCCTCGTAGATACCTTCAAAATCACCGCGCTGTACGGGCAGCAACTTGTCGAGGGCGGCTCTACGCTACTCTTCGGTGGTAGAGAGAATCATCTCGCGCATGTCGCGTATACGATCGGACTCGAAGAACATGTGCTCGGTGCGGCAAAGGCCAATGCCCTCGGCACCGAACTCGACAGCCTTTTTGGAATCGCGGGGAGTGTCGGCGTTGGTGCGTATTTTAAGCTGGCGCACACTGTCTGCCCAACCCATAAGGGTGCCGAAATCGCCGCCGATTTGCGCTTCTACTGTTGGCAGCTTTTCAGCGTAGATGTTGCCTGTAGAGCCATCCAGGGAGATATAGTCGCCTTCCTTGATGGTCTTGCCGCCAAGTGTGAACTTCTTGCCCTTCTCATCTATTGTGATTTCGCCGCAGCCGGCTACGCAGCAGCGACCCATTCCGCGGGCCACAACAGCGGCGTGGGAGGTCATTCCGCCACGCACAGTGAGAATACCTGCCGCAGCGTCCATGCCTTCAATATCTTCCGGCGAAGTCTCAAGGCGGGTGAGTATGACAGTCTCGCCCTTCTCATGCCAGGCAACAGCGTCCTCTGCGTTAAAGACAACTTTTCCGCAAGCAGCACCGGGGGAAGCCGGCAGGCCAGCACCGATCGGCGCAGCCGCTTTGAGCGCCTTGCCCTCAAATTGCGGATGAAGAAGTGCATCAAGAGTACCGGGGTCAACCATGGCCACAGCTTCTTCTTTGGTTATGAGCTTCTCATCCACTAGGTCACAGGCTACCTTGAGGGCAGCTGCCGCGGTGCGCTTGCCATTACGGGTCTGGAGCATATAGAGCTTGCCGCGCTCGATGGTAAACTCCATGTCCTGCATATCTTTGTAGTGGTTCTCGAGCTTTTTAGCGGTGTCGGCAAACTGTTTGTAGACCGCTGGCATAACTTTCTCAAGGGTCGCGATTTGCTCAGGAGTACGTATACCGGCCACAACGTCTTCACCTTGAGCGTTGATTAGATACTCACCGTACAGCTTATTCTCGCCGGTGGAGGGGTTGCGGGAGAACGCCACACCGGTGCCGCAGTCGTCGCCCATGTTGCCGAAGACCATCTCCTGGACGTTTACTGCTGTGCCCCAAGAATAAGGGATGTTGTGCATCCGGCGGTAGACATTGGCGCGGGGGTTGTCCCACGAGCGGAAGACGGCAGTGACAGATTCAATCAGCTGGTCTTTGGGGTCATTGGGGAAGTCGAAGCCTTTTTGCTCCTTAAAGTAGGCCTTAAAGCGCACCACCATCTCTTTAAAATCCTCGGCGGTAAAGTCGCTGTCCAGCTTTATCCCCTTCTCGTCCTTCATCGCGTCTATAACGTGCTCAAACTGTTTTTTAGATACGTCCATAACGACGTCGGAGTACATCTGGATAAAGCGGCGGTAGCTGTCGTATGCAAAACGGGGGTTGCCGGTAAGCGCCGCAAAGCCCTCTACAACCTGGTCGTTGAGGCCGAGGTTGAGGATTGTGTCCATCATACCGGGCATAGACGCGCGCGAACCCGAGCGCACCGAGACAAGCAGCGGATTTTTGACGTCGCCAAACTTCTTGCCGGAAATTTTCTCAAGCTGGGCCATCCCCGCAAAGATTTCCTGCTCAATTTTGGAATCAATCTTCTTGCCATCGTCGTAGTAGCGGTTGCAAGCTTCGGTCGTGACGGTAAAACCCTGAGGAACAGGCATTCCCAGCCCTATCATTTCTGCCAGGTTGGCGCCTTTGCCACCCAGCAGGTTTTTCATCGAGGCGTCCCCCTCGGAAAAGAGATATACGTACTTGTTTGCTGCCATTAAGTTTTCCCTCCTGAATTCTCTGTTTTCCTGCGCAGGTTATGCCGCAGCCTAACTTCGCTCGGCTTTGGCTGGGGCCCTACGTAGATGCACCCCACAATATACCTATTTTCGCATTATTTACCGCAGTCGCTCTTTAGTATATCACATTCCCCAATAAGTTATCTAGCCATACGGGTAATTTTAAAAAATCTATTAATAGTTCTACGCTTTGGCCAAAAATACCCTTTTTGCCCTTGCATTACCGGTGAAAAATTGTCATAATAGAGTAGAGAAATTATTATGTATTCGCACGGAAGGGGGCCGCGTGTGGAAAAGGCTTGTGCCGTATTGCTAGCAGCCGGGGACGGTAAACGCATGAAGAGCGAAAAACCCAAGGTACTCTGTGAGGTGCTCTTCCAACCGATGATAGCCTGGGTAGCAAAAGCCCTCGCCGGGGCCGGCATCGAAAATTGTTGCGCCGTTTTGGGCGCGGGTTACGAACAGGTGCGTGGGGTGTTGCCCGCCCACTACTCAGTGGCTATGCAGCATGAGCGCAAAGGCACCGGCCACGCCGTCATGATGGCGGAAGATTATATCAAAAATGGCGACTTCAGGGATGTTGCCGTGCTCTGTGGAGACGCCCCATTGATCGCATCCGGCGACATAAGCGCCGCCTACGATCAGCACAAGACCGAAAAAAACGCTGTCACCGTCTTAACCGCCAAGGTGAGCAACCCCACAGGGTATGGTCGGATTGTCCGCACCGATGGCAAAGTTAGCGCTATTGTCGAGCAAGCCGACGCTGACGAGGCCACCGTGCTAATCGACGAGATAAACGCCGGAGCCTACTGGTTTAACGCCGAGTTTTTGCTTGAAGCACTAAAGGGCATGGGCACCAGCAACGTCCAGGGCGAATATTACCTGACCGATACCGTGGCCACCGCCATAAAACTGGGCCGCCCGTCAGGCGCCTACACATCCCACCCCGATGCCGCTCTGGGCGCCAATGACCGACGCTCTCTCGCGATTCTAAATGAAATCGCCCGCAAGAAGGTGATCGACCGACTGTTGGATAACGGGGTCGATATCCCATTTGCCGGGCAAGTCGTGGTGGGGCCAAGCGTAGAGATAGGCGCGGATACCATCATTTTGCCAGGCTGCATACTCAAGGGAGAGACTGTTGTCGGCAATGGCTGCGAGATTGGTCCCAACACCCAGCTGACCGACGCCGCAATCGGCGACGGCTGCAAGGTGGTCTCCTCGTTTGTTGAGGCCTCACGGGTAGATGATGGCGTGTCCATAGGGCCTATGTCCAATATCAGACCGGGCTGTCATCTGGGTCCGGATGTTAAAATCGGAGACTTCGTCGAGGTCAAGAGCTCTAATATCGGCGCGAAGACCTCTATCGCCCACCTGAGTTACATCGGGGACAGCGACGTGGGCACCCGCTGCAACTTTGGCTGCGGGATCGTGACCGTAAACTACGACGGCAACACAAAACACCGCACCACCATAGGTGATGGAGTATTTGTGGGCTGCAACTCCAACCTTATCGCCCCGGTGGTATTAGGGGACGGCGTCTACTGCGGTGCAGGCACTACCGTCACCAAAGACGTGCCCGCATGGGCCCTGGTAGTAGGCCGCAGCCGCCAGACCGTGAGGGAAGATTGGAACAAAAGCGGAGCTAAGTTCAAGAAGGGGAACGGTTAACAATCGACTGTTAACTGACAACGCATGGGGAGTGTAAAAGAAAATGAACTTGCATGGTAAGGACATTAAAATTTTTTCGGCCAACTCCAACCTGCCGGTGGCTGCCGGCATTGCCCACGTCTTGGGGCTGCCGTTGGGTAAAAGCACAGTCTCTGCCTTCGCCGACGGTGAGATAAGCGTCTCCATCGGCGAGAGTGTGCGCGGCTCGGACGTCTTTGTGGTTCAGAGCACATCCAAGCCGGTCAACAATCATCTTATAGAAATGCTCATAATGATCGACGCCTTCAAGCGGGCCTCCGCCGGGAGGATAACCGCAGTTATCCCATACTTAGGCTACGCGAGGCAGGACCGCAAGTCCAAGGCTCGGGACCCCATTTCGGCCAAGTTGGTGGCCGACCTTATCACGGCTGCCGGCGCCGACCGGGTTCTCACAATGGACCTTCACGCCCCGCAGATCCAAGGTTTCTTCAATATCCCGGTGGATCACCTGTTGGGCGCCCCCCTTATAGTGCCTCACTTTTGCAAAAAGTTCAACGACTGCAGGCAGGATGTAATCGTTGTCTCCCCCGACTTGGGCTCGGTAACCCGGGCACGGAAGTTCGCCGAAAAGTTTGACGCTCCCCTGGCTATCATCGACAAACGCCGCCCCAAGGCAAATGAATCAGAAGTGATGAACATCATCGGGGATGTGTCCGGCAAAAAGGTAATACTGGTCGATGATATGATCGACACCGCCGGCACTCTTTGTCAGGCCGCCAAGGCTCTTATTGAAAAAGGCGGCGCTAGTGAAATTTACGCCTGCGCGACCCACGGAGTCCTCTCCCCGCCCGCCCTTGAGCGTATTGAAGCGAGCCCTATCCGCGAGCTGATTCTGCTGGATACCATCAACCGTGCGGCAGCAGAAGGCGCAGCTAAGATAAGCTACCTGCCGGTCGCACCGGTCTTCGCCGAGGCTATCGAGCGCATTTATAAGGATAAACCGGTTTCGCCGCTATTCGCATAGTGATAACCGCAACATAATTGGTCGCATTCGCGCCGACAGGGGGCACAAACCTTTGTCGGCGCATAGTCACGTTGATTTGACTTGGACAGCCGTAAGTTTACACCAAGGAGAAAGTGTATAATGATGTCAAGCAAAGAGCCGGTTATTGTGCCGGAAGAGTTGACCAAAATTCTAGCAAGTGAAGCGGAGGCCAGAGAGTTCTTCGAAAGCTTAACAGATGGCTATAAGCGCGGCTACTGCGATTGGGTCGGCGGGGCGAAACAGCAGGCAACGCGTGAGACGCGGGCGGGTAAGGCTTTGGTTATGCTCAAAAATAAGCGAAAAACGTTGAAGACTTAGAAACATATATTTACTTCGACGCACGAATCGTTGTAGGGGCGACTTTTAGCCCGCGGGTTTAAATCAAGGTTTAGATCGAAGATTAAGTCCCAGTTCAAGACCAAATCTTAGTCAGCCTTTGACCTTGGAATTTGGAACTTGAACTTAAACCTACGGACCACGCAGGGGCGCGTCCCCTACAACGACAAGTGTGTGGAATATGCCCGGGCGGGATAACCCCGCCCCTACAACGTTATATCTTGAACTAAAAAACCTAACCCATGGAACAAGTTTAAAACTCGTCAACTATAATAAACGAGAAACTTGCAAATATGTTTTGAAAGGCTGTGCTAGTATGGTTAAGAAAAGGGTTGCTGTAGGGATTTTAGGTGCAGTTTTGTTTGGCGCTATAACCACGATTATCATGCATATAGTCAGAGAGTTTAACCTACTTTTCATCGGTGTTGCCTGCCTTCTTGGGTTCAACATATTCGTAAAAATTCATATAAAGCTAAGTGGCAACAAAGAGAGCAGCAACGAGACTACGAGCTAACCATAAACACACTGCCCGCTAAGGAGAATTTCATATGCTAGACGACCTGTTCGCGAAGCTCTTTTCAAAAAAGACGGCAGCCCCCGCCGGGCCAGTTGAGTTCATCATCGCCGGGCTCGGGAACCCGGGGGCCGACTACGAGTACACCCGCCACAACGCGGGCTTTTTGGCGCTTGACCACATTGCCGAAAAGATCGACGTAAAGATAAACCGGGTTAAGTTCAAATCCTACACCGGGGAAGGCGTGCTCGCCGGCAAGAAAGTGCTGCTGATAAAGCCGGCCACCTATATGAACAAGAGCGGTGAGGCGATAGTAGAGGCATTGGGCTTTTACAAGCTGCCGGTGCAAAACCTGCTGGTGCTAGTCGACGATATTGCCCTGCCCACAGGTGCGCTGCGTATCCGAGGGGCGGGCAGCGACGGCGGGCAGAACGGACTGAAAAACATAATCTACCTGACCGGGGAGGACGCCTTCCCGCGGGTACGGATTGGCGTGGGCTCAAAACCCCACCAAGACGCTGATCTGCGCAACTGGGTGCTGACACGCTTTTCTGAAGAGGAGGGCAAAATTCTCGAACCTATATTCGAGCAGGTGACTGGCGCCGCCGAGATGATCGTGTCCGGCGACATCGAGGGGGCAATGAACCGCTACAACAAGCGCGGCGTCGGGCCAAAGCCGGCCGCCCAACCCAACCCCAGCAAGGATTCTTGATGAGGCAACTTGCAAAACTTTTAGAGGGCGCCCCCAGCTACAAAAAACTGCTGCAAAACTTAAACACCGGCTGCTCCCCCACCCTGGCAACCGGACTTGGAAATATTCATAAGGCGCATTATATCTATTCCCTTTGCGGGGCCAGCAGGCAACCCGCGCATGTACTCGCACCCAACGAGCTAACCGCCCAAAAACTCTGCGAGGACATAAACACCCTCTGTGGGGAGGAAACCGCGCTGCTCTTCCCCTCCCGGGAGCTGACTTTTCGCAGTGTGGAGGGTGTCTCCCTCGAGTACGAACACGCCCGGCTGCGCACTCTCTGCCGGATTCTGGTAGGCAGTGCGCCCATTGTTGTCTCCCCGGTAGAGGGCGCGGTGCAATACACTCTCCCCCAAAGCGTCTTTACCGCCCACACCCGGGAGCTGAAACCCGGGCAGGCCGAGGACGTAACCGCCCTTGCCGAACTCTTTGTGGGCGCCGGCTATGTCCGGTGTGAACAGGTTGAGGGTGTCGCTCAGTTCGCGATTCGCGGCGGGCTGCTGGACTTCTTCCCGCCGGATAGCCCCCTGTCCTACCGGGTCGAGTTCTGGGGAGACGAAATCGACACGATATCCACCTTTGAGGTGGCCACCCAGCGCCGCACCAGCCAAGTAGACTCCGCTCTCATCACCCCGGCAAGAGAGACTCTTGTCGGCGACGCGGAGGCTTTTGTCGCACTGCTGGAGGCTCAAAAAGCCACCCTGCGCGGCAAGTACGGTGCGCTGGCCAAAGAGCTAATCGACCGGGATATTGAGCACATAACAGAGATGGGCTTTCTACCCGCGGCGGACAAATACCTGCCGCTGCTATACAAGCAGCCAGCCACAATCTTTGACTACTGCGCCGGACGACAACTCTTTGTCTGCGAGCCGGTCAGCATCAAAGAAACGCTGAAAAACGCGACCTTCCAGCAACAGGAAGACTTAGCCGCGATGCTTGAAAAGGGTGTGCTCTTTAAGGGGTGCGACACTTTCACAATAGGCTTTGGCGACATCCTGCCGCGCATAGAGAGCGAAAGCACTCTGCTATTGGACAGCTTTGCCCGCAGTCTAAATGACATTCGCCTGCATGACACACTGGCCGTGACCGCCACCCAGCTCTCGGCCTGGAGCGGCGAGTACCGCTTCCTCAAGGAAGACATCGACGCCTACTTAGCTCAAAAATACTGCGTGGTCATCTTTGCCGGCACCCCGCGTGCCGGCGACGCCCTCTGCACCGACCTTGTGAATGACGGCATACCCGCCTCGGTAATGGAAGACCTTGGTAGGCCGGTTCCTGGGCGGGTGTTTATCCTGGAGGGCACTCTAAGCGCCGGGATGGACTACCCCGAGCTTAACCTTGCGGTCATTACCCACACAAAGACCGCCCCCCCCAAACAGCGCAAAGCACGCAAGCTCGGCAAAGGTGAGAAAAGACTTCGACAGCTAAGCGATCTTTCTCCCGGCGACTACGTTGTCCACTCCGGCCACGGGATCGGGGTGTTTGAGGGTATCGTCAAGCGGGATATCGAGGGAGTGGTGAAGGACTACATCAAAATCCGCTACTCAGGCACCGATATGCTGTTTGTACCGGTAACGCAGCTCGACCTTGTCAGCAAGTACATCGGCGGGGGCGAAAACGCCAAGGTGCGGCTGAATAAGCTGAACTCCGACGCGTGGCAGAAGACACGCACAAGGGTGAAGGCCGCCGTCAAGGACATGGCCAAAGAGCTAATCGAACTTTACGCCAAGCGGGTGAACACTCCCGGCCACCCCTACGCCGCCGACGACGATCTGCAGCGGGATTTCGAGACGCGTTTCCCCTTTGAGGAAACCGACGACCAACTGCGCTGTGTCAGCGAAATTAAGCGTGATATGCAGGCCGCCTCCCCCATGGACCGGCTGCTCTGCGGGGACGTGGGTTTCGGCAAAACCGAGGTCGCTCTGCGGGCCATATTCAAGTGTGTGCTCGAGGGCAAACAGTGCGCCGTGCTGGTGCCTACCACCATCCTGGCCTGGCAGCACTACCAGACATTCACTCAGCGGCTGGAGGGCTTCCCGGTCACTGTGGAGCTGCTCTCACGCTTCAAGACGCCCAAAGAACAGACCGACGTGATACGCCGCCTAAAGGAAGGCCGAGTGGACGTGGTGGTCGGCACCCACCGACTGATACAAAAAGACGTCGACTTCAAAGACCTGGGGCTCTGCATAATAGACGAAGAGCAGCGCTTTGGGGTTGCCCACAAGGAAAAGTTCAAGCAGATGCGCGGCAGCGTAGACATGCTCACCCTGACCGCCACACCCATTCCCCGCACCCTCAACATGGCCATGAGCGGCATCCGAGACATGAGCATAATCGAGGAGGCGCCCCAAGACCGCGTGCCTGTGCAGACCTACGTCCTTGAACACGACGAGGGCGTGATAGCTCAGGCCATACAAAAGGAACTGCGAAGAGGTGGCCAGGTCTTCTACCTGCACAACCGGATCGAGTCAATCGACCTGCGGGCGGCAAAACTAAAGGAGCTTGTCCCGGAGGCGCGGATTCTCACCGCACACGGTCGAGTTGGCGAAGAAAAGCTCTCCGAGGTTTGGCAAAAGCTGCTCGAGCACGAAATCGACATCCTGGTCTGCACCACCATAATCGAGACCGGAGTGGACGTGCCCAACTGCAACACACTCATAATAGAGGACGCCGACCACATGGGCCTTTCTCAGCTTTACCAGATACGCGGGCGGGTGGGGCGCTCCAGCCGCAGAGCCTACGCCTACTTCACCTTCCGGCGCGGGAAAGCGCTATCCGAGATTTCCCAGAAGCGGCTGTCCGCTATACGGGAGTTTACGACATTTGGCTCTGGCTTTCGCATAGCCATGCGGGATTTGGAAATTCGCGGGGCAGGCAACTTTTTGGGAGCGCAGCAGCATGGCCACATGGAGGCGGTTGGGTACGATCTCTACCTCAAGCTGCTGGGCGAAGCAGTCAGCGAGGAGACCGGCCAGACCGGGCCAGACGGCCAAACCCCCTCCAGCGAATGCATGATCGACCTGCAAATCGACGCCCATATCCCGGAAGATTACATCGAAAACCTCTCTCAACGCATCGATATATACAAAAAAATTACGGCTCTTGACGCCCCCGAAGATGTGCTTGATTTAAACGACGAGCTCATCGACCGCTTTGGCGAGCCGCCCACGTCTGTCTCCGGTCTGGTTGAAGTAGCTATGGTCCGCAACGTTGCGGGCAGGCTGGGCTTTAAAGAAATCAGCCAGCGGGAAGATCGGGTTCTCTTTTACCCACAGGCGTTCGACATGAACCAGGCCGCCAAAATCGCCAGCCAAATGCGCGGCCAGGTGCTTGTAAACCCCGGCCCCAAGCCTTATTTGGCCGTAAAAATCAAAAGCGGCGGCAGCCCTATTACCACCATACGAGATACGCTAAGCCTGATGTCAACTGAAAAATAGACGAATACATCATCTCCTCCTCATCCACGTTCTCTTATTTTCTGACTTCTTATTTGACTAACCCGCCTTGGAGCTGTATAATGGGGAGAGTGCCTATAATTAACTAACTTAAAAACCGGAGCAGGATTTGCGAGGATTTTTTTCGCCCTGCAAGGCAGACGAGGAAAGCGGGCTGACGCCCGGTAATGACGACAACGCGGCAGGGTGAAAAAAGACCGCAAAGACGCTCCGATTTTTAAGTTGGTTGACTATTAATGGCCTGTCCGGCGTGTAAGCGCCCCTGGACATACTAAAGCAAAGATCACGAAAGGACACGATACGTTTTATGAAGCGGATAACAAAATTCATCGCACTTGCAGTTGCCCTACTTGTCTTTCTTGCCGGCTGCCAAATGACCGACACCAGCTGGGTCTTTGAGCTGGAGGATGAGCGCATCCCTGCTGGGACTTACATGCTTTTTCTGAACGAGCATTTGACACGCGGCACAAACATGCTGATTGAAGAGTGGATAGAATGGATGGAACAAGCCGACGAAAACTCGGAAGAACCGCCGAATATCTTTGAAATGTCCGCGGACGAAATACTAAATGTTCAGCTTGAGGGTATGCGCATGCAAGACTGGGCGCTGGCCGAAACGCAGAACTTTATCCGCCAGTTCTTTGCCGTAAGAACCCTGCTGGTCGAACATGATATAGAGCCGGACATCTTTGAGTCCGCGATTGCGCTTATGTCCGCCAACGCCGAGTACCGCGAAAATGAGCAACGATTCCGGGAAATGGGCGTGGCTGAGTCCTCTCTGGCTTTGGCATACCTCTCTTCCGTCAACATGAGCGCGCTTTTCAACGGACTATATGGAGAGGGCGGCCCGTACGAGATCCCCCAGGCCGAGCTGAGCGCCCACTTTGATGAGAACTTTGTGGCCGGCCAAGAACTCATCTTCTTCAAGTATATCCCCCCGCTCACAGGGGAGGAGAGCGAAGAAGAGAGGGCCGAGATCGTACAGGAATTCCAAGAGGCTAACGACGGTATGCGCGCGGTAGCCCAGGACTTCCTTGAGCGTTTGGAAAGCGGCGAGTACACCTTTGAGCAGCTGCAGTTCGAGCGCGAGCTGCTATTCTCCCCCAACCCGGAAGATGTAATGCAACAGCGCCCGGGCATACTCGACTTTGTCACCAGCATAGACAACCCCACCCACCACAATCAAATCGTAGTCGATGGGCTGACCGAGCTTTCCGTTGGGGAAGCCGGAATTTTTGAAGACGAACTCATAATCACGGTTGTCCGCCGTCTGGATGTATTTTCGGTCGAGGGCGCTATGGATGAGCACATGAATGCGGCTATTTGGGCCCTGCGCTTCGAGGACGTGTTTATGCCTATGCTGGAAGAGCTTGGAGCCACGTTGCCGGTGGTTGTCAACAGCGCCGCTGTCAGCCGCTATAACCCTAGCTTCCTGATGAACATTATATGGGAATAATTAAGTATGTCATATAACGACTATATACGCAACTTTTGCATCATAGCGCACATTGACCACGGCAAGAGCACGCTTGCCGACCGCCTGCTCGAGCTGACACAGTCTGTAGCCCAACGGGATATGGAAAGCCAGCTTCTCGACAACATGGATATCGAGAAAGAGCGCGGCATTACTATCAAGGCACGGGCTGTCCGGCTTTGCTACACAGCTAAGGACGGACAGGCCTATGTTTTCAACCTCATCGATACCCCCGGCCACGTAGACTTCAGCTATGAGGTCTCCCGCTCCCTCGCCGCCTGCGAGGGGGCTATCCTGGTGGTGGACGCCTCCCAGGGGGTCGAGGCACAGACACTGGCAAATACCTACCTGGCTGTCGAGAGCAACCTGGAACTTTTGCCTGTCGTAAATAAAATTGACCTGCCCGCCGCCGACCCTGAGCGAGTGGCCAAAGAAGTTGAAGACATCATCGGCATCCCTTGTGTCGACGCACCACGCATCTCGGCCAAGCGGGGGATAAACGTCGAGGAAGTGCTTGAGCGCATTGTAACCGACATTCCGCCCCCAAAGGCCGACCCGGGGGCCCCTTTGCGTGCGCTGATCTTCGACTCCTTCTACGACAGCTACAAGGGTGTGGTTGTCTACGTGCGTGTGATGGATGGCGAGCTGCGCCAGGACATGAGCATCCAGATGATGGGCTCCGGCGCCACATTTGATATCGTTGAAATCGGAACAATGGGCGCAACTTCCTTCGCTTCCTGCGACCAGCTGAGAGCCGGCGAAGTTGGCTACTTTACCGCCAGCATAAAGACCGTAAAAGACACGCAAGTGGGCGATACCGTCACCGGCGTGGAGACCCCTGCCGATGAACCGCTTCCCGGCTACCGCAAGGCGACACCAATGGTCTTCTGCGGAATCTACCCTCAAGACGGAGCCAAATACACCGACCTGCGCGACGCCCTTGAGAAGTTGCAGCTCAACGACGCCTCCCTTAGCTTTGAGTCGGAGACTTCTGCCGCGCTCGGATTTGGCTTCCGTTGCGGCTTTTTGGGTCTGCTGCATCTGGAAATCGTCCTCGAGCGCTTGGAGCGGGAGTACAACCTCGACCTTATCACCACTGCGCCCAGCGTAATTTACAAAATAACCCTAACAAACGGCGTCACACTGGACATCGATAACCCCACCAACTACCCAGACCCGGCCCAAATCGCAGGAATGCAGGAACCGTTTGTCAGCGCGAGCATACTCACGCCGAGTGAGTATATCGGCAGCATAATGGACCTTTGCCAGAGCCGGCGCGGGGTCTACGTCGACACCAAATACCTGGACACCGACCGGGTCGAAGTCCACTACAAACTCCCGCTGGGGGAGATAATCTACGACTTCTTTGACGCGCTCAAAAGCCGAACAAAGGGGTATGCCTCCTTTGACTACGAGCTGGATGCGTACCACGATTCCAAGCTGTGCAAGCTGGACATCCTGTTAAACGGCGACGTTGTCGACGCATTTTCATTCATCGTACACGCAGACAATGCCTACGCCCGCGGACGCAAGCTGGCCGAGCGGCTCAAAGAGCATATCCCACGGCAGATGTTCGAGGTGCCTATTCAGGCGGCTATAGGCGGAAAAGTCATCGCCCGCGAAACCGTACGAGCCATGCGCAAAGACGTGCTGGCCAAATGCTACGGCGGCGACATTACCCGTAAAAAGAAACTGCTGGAAAAGCAGAAGGAAGGCAAAAAGAAGATGCGCCAGATGGGCAGTGTCGAAGTGCCCCAAGAGGCGTTTACGGCGATTCTCAAGCTGGATGACTAGGCAATGTAGGGGCGAACTGTGTTCGCCCACCAATATTTCGATGAAAACCCACGCAAGGGCGAACACAGTTCGCCCCTACATTTAGGTAGTTTTATGAGCACACAAGCCATCGGCCTTTACATCCACATCCCATTTTGTCGCGACAAATGCCCCTATTGCGACTTTTACTCGCTCCCCTATGATGAAGAGCTGGCTGACGCCTACGTTGCCAAGTTAGTCCACGCGATAAAGCGACACCCATTCGGCAAGCTGTGGGCCAACACACTTTACCTGGGCGGCGGGACGCCCTCCCTTCTGGGCGCGCGGCGGCTGTGCGATATTTTGCAAGCAGCCGCACGCTTCTTCGGCCTGGGCAGTGATAGCGAGATTACCCTCGAGGCCAATCCCGAAGCAGTCTCCCCTACCCTGCTTGTCCAGCTGCGCCAAGAAGGCTACAACCGAATTTCATTCGGGGTGCAGAGCCTTGATGCCGGAGAGCTCGCTGACTTAGGACGGTCGCATTCCCCAAACAAAGCGCAAAATGCAATCCTTGCTGCGCAAGCAGCCGGATTCAGCAACATCTCTGCAGACTTGATGCTGGCAATTCCCGAGCAGGGATCGAACAACCTTTCTCGCAGTATCCGCCTGCTGAGCGAATTGCCGCTTACCCACATATCCTCCTATCTGTTAAAGCTGGAACCACACGTCCCAATGGCGCAAAAAAAAGCGGCCCTGCCCAACGAGGACGCCGCCGCAGACCTTTATTTGCAGTGCGTGGACGAGCTGGCAATAGCCGGTTTTGCCCAATACGAAGTCAGCAACTTTGCCCGCCCCGGCTACCAGAGCCGCCATAACCTGAAATACTGGCGCCGGGAACCTTACCTAGGGTTGGGCCCGGCAGCGCACTCATTTCTGGATGGGCGGCGATTTTTCTTTCCCCCACAGCTTGAGTGCTTCACCAAGGATTCACAATTCGACCAAATACAACACGAACCGCCAAACCCTGTCATCGAAGAAGAGCTGATGCTGCGACTGCGGCTGACTGAGGGTTTTGATACCGCCCTTGTTGCAGAGCTCGGGGGCAACTACCTACCCTTGCTCAAGGAAGCGGAGCGACTGGCCACGCACGGTCTCTGCCGAGTAGAAGGCAGAAGAATTTGTCTAACACCAAAAGGATTTCTCCTTTCCAACAGCATTACCGCACAACTGTTGGAAGCGATTTGCTAGTCCATCAGCAGGGCGCGCAACTGGCCGGCGAGCTCGCTTGCGCTGTGGGCAATGTCCCCCGCAAGCTCGTCGAGCAGACCGACCATCTCACCGCTTTGCCCCGACCCAAAGTAATCCCGGCTCTTCACCTTGCCGTAGCGGCGCATCACCTTGCGAACCGAATCGGCGTTCTGGTCACCAGAAATATTCTTACGGATATTGTTCGTAAGGTTGGCACAGTCCTTCATCAGTTCAAGGTACTCGCCCCGAGACTGTTCGCGAAACATCTGCACGGTGCGCGCCTCGTCCTTTTCTTCCAAAAAGCGCAGCTCCGCCAGCACTGCTTCCCCGCTCATTTCCCTAATCTTTTGAGAAAGCGCGCGGAACTGTGCTGAGCTCTCGGTAGTTTTGGGCAAAATCGCAACGCCCGGTCTAAAGTAGCCGGCGCCGAATTCCTTTAGCTTTCTCCAGACATACACTCGGTTTTTAGAGGGATTAACCGGCACGTTGTAACCAAGGGCCAGCCATACCACCTGCGCCATTCCGCCACGTTCCTTTCGGACTAGTATTGTAACAGCTGTTATTATAACAAAATTTTCGCAAACCATCAAGGGGGGCTTTCGTTATGGATTATCTCAGCGCGTTTGGCAGTAAAACTTTTTCGGACGAGGTCATGCGTGAACACCTGCCCGATAAGGTCTACCGCAGCCTAAAAGATACCAGCAATCTGGGCAAGCCACTAGACCCCGGCATAGCCGATGTTGTGGCCGCCGTCATGAAGGACTGGGCCCTGGGGCAGGGAGCCACCCACTACAGCCACTGGTTCCACCCGCTGAGCAATGTCTCATCCGGCAAGCACGACGCGTTTCTCTCTATCAGCCCGGACGGACGGGTGATGAGCGAGTTTTCTTCGGGGGCGCTTGTGCGTGGCGAGCCAGACGCCTCTTCTTTCCCATCCGGGGGGCTGCGCGCCACATTTGAGGCCCGGGGCTACACCTCTTGGGACCCCTCCTCCCCTGCCTTTGTGCGGAACGGCACTCTGTATATTCCAACCGCCTTCTGCGCCTACAGCGGCGAGTCGCTGGACTCTAAGACCCCGCTGCTGCGGGCGATGCAGGCCCTTAACCCCCAAGCCCTGCGGATTTTGCGAGCTCTGGGCAACACTACTTCCCGGCAAGTGATGCCTACAGTGGGCGCCGAACAGGAATACTTCCTGATCGACCGGGAAATGTACGAAGCTCGGCTTGACCTCAAGCTCTGCGGCTGCACGCTGATGGGCGCAAAGCCCCCCAAAGGCCAAGAGCTGGACGACCACTACTGCGGGCGGATTCGCACTCGGGTGAGCGATTTTATGCGCGAGCTGGACGAGCGGCTCTGGCAGCTGGGTATTCCCTCCAAAACCAAGCACAACGAGACCGCCCCAGCCCAGCACGAGATGGCGCCAATCTACCAGACAGTAAACATAGCCTGCGACAATAACCTGCTCACCATGGAACTCATGAGGGGTATCGCCAAGAAGCACGGGCTCTCCTGCCTGCTGCACGAGAAGCCCTTCGCGGGGATAAACGGCTCGGGAAAGCACAACAACTACTCACTTAGCACCGATGACGGAATTAACTTCCTCAGCCCCGGCAAAAACCCTGCCGAAAACAAGCTCTTCCTGCTAACACTCTGTGCGCTGATTGAAGTGGCAGACGCTCACGCCGATCTTTTGCGCCTCTCGGCCGCCACCCCCGGCAACGACCACCGCTTAGGCGGGTACGAGGCTCCGCCGGCCATAATCTCGATGTTTTTGGGCGAGCACCTCACCGATATTATTACCAGTATTGCCCAGGGAATTCGCCCCAGCCTGCACAAGGCCCAGTCACTCAACACCGGTGTTAACGTTCTGCCCAACCTGCGCAAGGACAGCAACGACCGCAACCGTACCTCCCCGCTGTCGTTTACCGGTAACAAGTTCGAGTTCCGTATGCTGGGCTCATCCCAAAATATCGCCTTTACCAACGTGGTGCTAACTACTGGGCTTGCCGGCGTCTTCTCCCGCTTTGCCGACCGGCTTGAGGGCTGCAAAGACTTAGAGACCGAGGTCGCCAACATAGTGGCAGACACTATACAAAACCACGAGCGGATAATTTTCAATGGCAACAACTACGCCCAGGAATGGATGGAAGAAGCTCAGCGGCGGGGCCTGCCAAATCTGCGCGGCAGCCTCAACATTGTCGACGCCATGTGCGAGCAGAAAAATATCGACCTCTTTGCTAGGCACGGCGTATTTACCGAGGCCGAGTGCCGAGCCCGCTACGATGTCTTTCTTGAGAGCTTCGTCAAGGTAGTGACCATAGAGGCCGAGACTATGTTACAGATGGTGCGCCGCCAGGTAATTCCGGCTGTAATTTCGTATATCGGTGAAGTAGCTGGCAGCCTGCTGGCCCTGGAAGCAACGGGTCTGGAAAACCCCGCAACCCGCAACCACCTGGAAACGCTAAACAATTATGCGCAGGCGCTCCACGAGCGCTGCGACGCCTTGAACGACGCATGCCATGCGCAAGAAAACTTACCCAATGGGCTGCGCCAGCGCGCCAACTATTTCCAGGAAACCGTGCGCTTGCGTATGAGCGAGCTGCGTGAGAGCTGCGATGCCCTGGAGGTCATCGTCGACGACGATAAGTGGCCAATGCCTACCTACACCGACCTGCTGCATAGAGTGTAGAGGTGCGCTATGACAATAAGAGATTTGCAAACCCAGGATATCCCGGCTTTGGCGGAGCTCTATCGCCAATTCTGGGGCGACGATTCCGATGTCGCAAAAATGAAGAACAAGTTTGCCGAGCTGCGTGCGCGCAATGATTACATCCTCCTCTGCGCGATCGAGGAGGATAACGTCTGTGGCTCGGTGATGGGCATCGTCTGCGAGGAGCTGTACGGCGACTGCCTCCCCTTTTTGCTACTTGAAAACATGGTGGTGGACGGCACCTCCCGGCGAGAGGGTGTCGGGAAGGCGCTACTGGCTCGGCTGGAAGAGCTCGCAAAGTCCAAAGGCTGTCGGCAGATTATTCTCGTGACAGAATCCGACCGAGACGACGCCCGTGGATTCTACGCTGCGGTTGGGTTTCACCCGACGGCCAACGCCGGGTTCAAAAAGAAACTCATCTGACGTCAATAAAAGAAAAACGAGGTGCCCCTGGCATGAACGCAGATTTTCAGAGCGGACCATCCGACTTAGACCCCCTTTTTGCATTCGCCCTAGAGAACCAAGACCCTAACAGAGGCAAAGGCAAAGCAACGGCGGCCTTAGTGCTGGGCCTTATCGCCACGTTTTTTCCTGTACCTGTACTGGGCTCGATCTGCGGGATAATCGGGTTGGTTATGGCGCACAAGTCAAAGCAAGAGGGGTGCGAAGGGTGCCTGCGCACGGCGGGTTTTGTTATGGCGGTAATCGGCACCGTCGTTTCCACGCTGTTTGCTCTTATTGTGGTGTTTTACTTTATGGTATTTGCAGAGCAATTTGGCTATATGGGCGAGGCAATTGAATGGTTCTCAAGGCTATAATTATAGTCACCGAACTTGAAAATCGTCATTTAGATTTTCACTAAGAGTGTGTGCGGCAAAGCCGCCGGTGACGTATACACGGTTTGACCGGCATACTGCGCCGGCCAGCGTGCCTTAGCACGCTGCTTCAAAAGTGAGCTTCTTCTGAAGCTCGATGAGTATAAACTCGGCAATGGGGTGCGCAAATGGAGAGTAGGGAGCAAACCATAAGAGACTGCCTGGGCTCGTGGGTAGCGAAGGATGCCGCGCTTTTGGGCGACTGCTTTGCCTTCGATGCCATTTACGTTGAGTCTTGGGGCCCAGCCTACAGGAATCTCGAGCAAATTATGGCGTGGTTCACCGACTGGAATAAGGAAAACCACGTGCTAAAATGGAATATAAAGCAGTTCCTCCATGTCGGCGATACCTGCGTTTGCGAGTGGTACTTCGAGTACAACTGCGGCGGAAACATTGACGGGTTTAACGGCGTCTCCCTCATCACTTTTGACGACCTGGGAAAGATCGTGCTGCTAAAGGAGTTTCAGTCCAAAACTCCAAACCACTACCCTTATAGCTAGGCGCATTAATAGCCCGCAGCGTGTTGCCCGGCCAGAATTTTTACGGCCGAGCTTGTCCCCAGCCGCTCACAGCCCAGCTCGATAAACGCCTGCATATCCTCGGCCGTGCGGATTCCTCCGGCGGCCTTGATTTTCACACCCGGGCCAATATGCGCCTTAAACAGCTGAACATCTTCCAAGGTAGCGCCCGCGCTGCCAAAGCCGGTAGAGGTCTTAATGTAATCCGCACCGCCCTCGGTCACGCACTTGCAGAGCTCAATCTTCTCCTCCTCGGTCAGGTAGCAGGTCTCGATAATCACCTTTAGGACCTTATCCCCCACAGCCTTTTTGAGCGCAGCGATTTCCGCTGTGATTAAGTGAAAATCCCGGTTCTTAACATCCCCCAAGTTTATAACCATGTCCACTTCGCCGGCACCGTCCCGGACCGCGCCGGCCGCCTCATCCACTTTTGTCTGCGTTGTCTGGTATCCCAACGGGAAGCCTACAACCGTACAAACTACCAACGCGTCTCCGTACTTGTCCGCTACCCGCTTTACATAGCTGGGCGGGATGCACACGCTGGCCGTTTTGTGTAATATTGCCTCTTCGCAGACAGTCTCAATCTCAGCCCAAGAGGCGCGCGGGTTTAAGAGTGTGTGGTCTACGTGAGAAAGCATGATTGATTTATCCATGAGAATTCCTCCGGTTTTATATTTTTTGTCAATATTATTTTTCAAGGTGGTAATCGCTATGAGCTTGTCAACACGCATCGAAGAGTCTGCCGCGTACATCCAATCCAAGCTGGGCGGACTGCTGCCAACGGTTGGGCTGATCCTGGGCAGCGGTCTGGGCGCTTACGCCGACGACTTGGAGGACACGGTCCAAATACCCTACGCGGAGGTACCCGGGTTCCTCGTCACCACAGCCCCGGGGCATCGCGGGCAATTAGTCGCAGGCCGGCGTGCGGGGGTGGGCGTGCTCGCCATGCAGGGTCGCTCCCACTTTTATGAGGGCTACGGCCAAGGTGAGATCACCTTGCCTGTCCGGGTGATGAAGAAGCTTGGCATCGACACTATCATCATAACCAATGCAGCCGGCGGCGTCAATGAAGTCTTCACTGAGGGAGCTTTGATGCTGATAAGCGACCACATCAATTTCTCGGGCAGCAATCCGCTTATCGGCCCAAATCTAGAAGACTTCGGCACCCGGTTCCCGGCTATGACAAAGGTCTATGATGCCACCCTGCGACGCCGCGTACTGGATATGACTAGAGACGAAGGCATTCAGCTACATGAGGGCGTGTACATGATGTTCTCCGGCCCGGGCTACGAGACGCCGGCCGAGATTCGATTTGCCCGAACTATAGGCGCTGACGCCGTCGGTATGTCCACCGTGCCCGAGGTCATTGTAGCGGCCCACGCCGAGATGCGGGTTCTAGGAATCTCCTGCATAACCAACATGGCCGCGGGAATGCGGGATGAGCACCTGAGCCACAGCGAGGTGGAGGACGTGGCAAAACGCACCCACCTCACCTTTGTCCGCGTGCTGGATTTGGCTCTTGCAGCCATAAAGGAGGAATCGCGATGAAACCATTATACCACATCGGCTTTGGCGATGAACATGGCGCAAAGACCGCTATCCTACCCGGAGACCCCGGCCGGGTAGAAAATATTGCGCAGTATCTCGATAACCCTCGCTTCTTCCACCAAAACCGGGAGTATACCACCTGGCTGGGTGAGCTCGGGGGCCAAACTGTTATGGTCATCTCCACCGGCATGGGTGGCCCCTCCACCGCTATCTGCGTGGAAGAGCTCTTCATGACCGGCGTGCGCACCTTCATCCGGGTGGGGACCTGCGGCGGCATGGCCGAGCAAGTAGTCGGCGGCGACGTAGTCATCGCAACAGGAGCCATCCGACAGGACGGCACAAGCAAAGAGTACGTCCCAATCGAATTCCCCGCGGTGGCCGACCTTGAGGTCACCAACGCGCTTGTACAGGGCGCCAAAAATCTCGGCCTAAACTGGCATGCCGGTATCGTGCAGTGCAAAGACTCGTTCTACGGCCAGCACTCGCCCGGCCGTATGCCAATCGGCTACGAGCTTGAGGATAAGTGGCGGGCCTGGGTTGCCGCCGGTTGCCTGGCCTCCGAGATGGAGAGCGCGGCCCTGTATATAGTCTGCCAGACATTGGGCGCCCGCGCGGGCTGCATCCTAAATGTGGTCTGGAACCAAGAGCGCGCCGCCCGCGGCCTCTCTAACCCTGAGTGCCACGACACTTCAGCCGCGATCCGCGCCGCGATAGAGGCAGTGCGGCTACTATAACGGAACAGCTCTCAAATCGTTCCGCATTTTATCTATAGCAACTTAAGTACTTTATATTTTGAAACAAGACATACTGTTGTCGCATTTGGCGTGATATACTAATCAAAAACTAGAAAGGTCGTTGAAAAATGAGTCAAGATATTATCAAAAGAGCGAGCGAACTCATCAACTCGAAAGCAGAGTATAGAACCGGTGACATGGAAGGTTACGCCGCACTTTCCCTTATCGACGATAACGGCTACCCCTCCGCCACCACGTTTTGCATTACAAAAGCCGACGGCATAAATTGGCTGACGTTTAATACGGCTACCGACAGACCGTATGCTCAGCGCATCAGCAAAAACAACAAAGCCTGCGTATGTATCAATTCCGGCGCATACACAATAAATCTTGTCGGCACAGCCGAGGCGCGTACCGACATGGAAACCAAAAAAGAAAATTGGCTTCCCATTTTTGACGGCGGACCACATTGGAGCGGAGTGGACGACCCAACACTATTAATTTTACGCTTCACAACTCAGCGCTACACCATAACTTTCGCAGACGACGGCAGTTATGCAGCGGGTAACTTGTAAATCTCACATTTACACAAGGAGACAGATTATGCTTATACCAACAATTTCTTTTCAGGGAAGATGCGATGAAGCTATCACATTTTACAAAGAAGCACTCGGGGCTCAGGTGAAAGACGTGGCGTATTACAAAGATGCGCCGAAGGAATTTGTTATGGACGTGCCGCCGAACTTTGTAATGCACTCAGAAGTGCTGGTGTTCGGAGCCGTCATTACCATGACCGACGGTGCAACAACGCCGATAACAGGTGACTATTTTTCTCTTATGCTGATGCTCGACACCGCTGAAAGTGTAACTGCTGCCTTCAATAAACTTGCAGACGGCGGAGCAGTTATTACACCTCTTGCCCAACAATTTTGGGCGACATTATGCGGCGATGTGCAAGATCGATTCGGGATTCACTGGCATATTTGCACACAGGAATAAACAAAGCGCGAAATCTGCCCCACAAAAGAAACGATGTAGCACGCGCTACACCGTCTCTTTTTGCTTTCACGTTACTTTTTGCGGTAATAGGTGCCTTCCATCGGCAGCTTTGTGCGCAGCACACCGTCCAGTTTGTAGTACGCGCCCTGTACCGCCGGGGCAGTGGGTATAGTGGCCAGCTCGCCCAGCCCCTTAGCGCCGTAGGCAGCCGGCAGCGCGCCGCCTTCCCGCTGGACAAAGATTACATCCATCTGCGGTGTCTCGGGCGCGCGGAAAAGTCCCAGTGTACCAAACTTCGCCTGCGGGTAACCACCCTCCAGCGGGTAGTTCTCAGTAAGCGCATAGCCCAGTCCCATCAATATGCCACCCTCAACCTGCCCTTCGGCAGCTTTGGGGTTGACAAGTGTACCCGCGTCATACGCAGCTGTTACTCGGGTCATCTTGCCCACCTCGTCCAGCTCTACCACTTGCACCGCGTAGCTGTAGGCCACGTGGCTGACCGGGTTGGGTTTGTCGCATCCCATTGGGTCGGTGGGCGGACCAAACTCGCCGTAGAACTCGCGACCCTCCAGCGCTTTCAGCGCCTCTTCCAGCGTTTTTCCGGATGCGCAAACTTTGTCCAGTTCGTCGCGCAGGGCCTTGGCCGTTACCACTGCCGCCTCGCCGGTAAACGTCGTCTGGCGGGAAGCAGTTGTAGTACCCGAATTCGGTGCCCGCGCGGTATCTGGCGGCTCTATAACCAACAGGCTAGGAGAAACACCCAGCGTCTCGCAGACCATTTGGGTGAGTATAGTAATCATACCCTGCCCTATGCAGGCGGCGCTTGAGCGAACATGTATTTTGCCGGCTTCAACCGAGATGATGCACCGCGAAACATCCGGCACACCTACACCCAAACCCGCGTTCTTAAAACTGCTTGCAATCCCAGCGCAGGGCGCGTTCTCGTAAAGGTCTTTGACAGCCAGCAGACACTCCACCATAGCGGTAGACTCATCAGCTATCTGGCCGTTTGGCAACACTTGCCCCGGTCGAATCGCGTTGCGGTAGCGAATCTCCCACGGTGAAATTCCCACCATCTCGGCCAGCAAGTTGAGATTGCTCTCCATACAAAGGGCCGACTGCGGCACCCCAAACCCACGGAAAGCGCCGCCAGGCGGGTTGTTGGTGTATGCGGCAATTCCCACCACATCTATATCCTGAAAGTTGTAGGGTCCGCCTGCGTGGGTACAGGCACGCTGCAACACCGGGCCACCAAGGCTTGCGTACGCCCCCGCGTCCGAGATAATCTCGGCTTTTACGCCGGTTATCCGCCCATTTTCGTCACATGCGGTGGTAAAGTCAATTTCCATAGCGTGGCGCTTAGGGTGTATCGCAATGCTCTCGGCCCTTGAGAGTTTGACTTTGACCGGCTTCTTGCAGAGCCAGGCAGCCAATGCTGCGTGGTGCTGTACGCTCATATCTTCCTTACCACCGAAGCCGCCGCCCACCAACATACCGCGAACACGAATCTTTTCGGGGGCAATACCCAGCATTCTGCTGCACTCCCGGCGCTCATCATATATTCCCTGGCCACCGGAGTAGATCATAAGACCGTCCTCGCCGTCCGGCATAGCTATAGCGCATTCCGGCTCCATAAATGCGTGCTCTGTGAAGGGCATTGAGTAATGCCTTGTCACCACGTGCTTCGAACGTGCAATTGCCGCGTCAGCGTCACCGCGCTTAATCTCCTGGCGGCTGAGCAGGTTGCCCTTCTCATGGAGCTGCGGCGCACCCTCGGCCAGGGACTGTGCCGGCGAGGTGATGGGCTCAAGCTCCTCATACTGTACGTCGATAAGCGACACCAGCTCGTCCAGAGTATCCTTGGATTTGCATACGGCAATGGCCACAGCATCACCCACATAGCGGGTGATGTCGCCCACAGCAATCAGTGTATCCCAGTCAGATATAAACTCCAGGTGGCCGATTTTGTTCTTGCCTGGAATATCCGCCGCAGTTATTACCTTGATGCAGTCGGGGTGCTTTTCAGCCTCAGAGGCGCCAATGCTTAGCACGCGCGCGCGTGGGTATTTCGAGCGCAGCGCCTTTGCGTAGACCATGCCCTCCACCACCATATCGTCGGCATACAGCCCGGTACCCAGAGTCTTTTCCTCGGCGTCCAGCCGGTGGAAGTCTTCGCCCAGCTTGGCTGTGAACTCATGCTTCGGAATAGGCTTATCCTCGCGCAAAAACTCGGCCGCCAGCAAAATCGCATCCTCGATCTTTATATAGCCGGTACACCGGCAGATGTTTGCGCGTATCGCTTTCTTTACCTCATCGCGGGTGGGCATCTGGTTTTGGTCGAGCAGCGCCTTTGCGCTTATAACCATACCGGGGATGCAAAAGCCGCACTGCACAGCGCCAGTCACCGCGAAGGTGTAAGCGTACACCTCCCGCTCGCGCGGGGAAAGACCTTCAACCGTCAGAAGGTGCTTCCCGGCTGTTTTGGCCATGGTAGGAATGCACGCCCGGGTAGCCTTGCCGTCCACCAATACCATGCAGCTGCCGCAAGCGCCCTCGCTGCAGCCTTCTTTCACGGAGGTCAAGCGCAAGTCATCCCGCAAAAAGGAGATCAGTTTTTTATCACCCTGTTGGGAAGATACGTTCTTCCCGTTTACAGTCAATGAATGCATAGTTTTTCTCCTTAGTTATAACATTGGGAGGCCGCAATGGCCTCCCAATGTCTTGTTGTTCTCACCGGCTAAGCTACCGGTGTAAGTTTATCGGTATGCGTTTAAACGTACTCGATTTGCTCTTTGCCTGCACTCGCTTTGACTTTCGCAAAATCTTCCTTGGACATAAAGAGCAGGTTGACAAGGATCGCGACAACAGACATCAGAAGCACACGGTCACTAAAGATAAACTGCATCCAGCTGGGGAAGCTGCTGATGAGAGCGGCGTTTCCAGGAGGTGCAAAGCCAAGACCGATTGCAAATGTGATACAGAGCTGAGAGATCTTCTTGGGTGGGAATCCGTCCTTAGCAATCAGAACGATAGCGTTTGTCATGATGAAGGCAAATACTGCAAGGATACCACCGCCTATAACAGCTGGAGGCATGGTCGCAAATACAGCGGCAACCGGCGGGAAGAGGCTTGCCAAAATCAGGGTGAACGCAGTGAGAGCAACTACCCACTTGCTGATAACTTTGGTGTACGCAACCAGCGCGGAGTTCTGGCCAAACTCAGTGTTGGGCAGACCATTGAATATCAAGGTGATAATTGAGCCAACACCATCAGCAAAGAGCGCACCTGAAGTTTCTTTGTTGGTGGCCATTCTGCCCATCGACTGGGATGTGATGGTGTGGGTGTAGCCGATTGTCGCAAGAGCCGATACGATGTACACCGCCAAGAACATACCAATAGCCCACGGGTAGAATACCGGCCCGATAGCAAGCGGTCTCGGAACTTCGAATATCGCGGCTTGTGTTATTGGGTAGAAGTCAACAATACCGGCAGCAATGGACATGCCGTAACCGACCGCCATAGCAAACAGTACCGACGCAAGCTTCCATATGCCTTTGCCAAAGCGCTGCAGGAGTATGTAAATAAGAAATACGGTACCGGCAATCAACATATTTTGCGCCGAGCCAAAGTATGGGTTGGTCGCCGGGCTGCCGCCGCCAAAGTTATTGGTACCGACAGTCAAGAGAGATATACCAAGCGAGAGAAGAACCGCACCCAAAACAACCGGCGGAAGGAAGGGCTTCACGTACTTATAGCACCCGCCAAATACAATCTCGATAAGGGCGGCTACCATAAGACCGCCGACCACGACGCCTATGGGGTTGGGGTGTCCCATATTAACAGCCGTTATGGCAACCGCTGTCATCGGGGGCACGAAGGTCATTGACGTACCCATAACGATAGGCAAGTTGGCACCTATCATCCAGTTTTTGCCAAGACGTATGGGGTAACAGTTGAGCAGCGTCGCGATACCCGCGCCAATCATTGCACCTTGCAGCATGATAATTCTCTGGCCCAGCGTCGCTTCGGCAACAGCTGTTATCAGCATTATCGGCACAAGGTTACTGGCGTACATGGCGAGCAAATGCTGGAGCGCCACCGGGTAGGCAAGGCTAAGCTTTGGGCGGGCCTCCAGTATATGCATCTTCGCAGTTTCTTCGTCCATTGTCGAAAAGTCGACCGTCGCGCGGGTCAGGGTCTTTTCTTCTGTCGGGTTGCTCATTGTGTAATTCCCTCCTAAATGTTATTTTGCACTACACACCTATTGCGTCGCGAGTCTCAAAAACTATATTCAATACTCGAACCGCCCCAGGCCCGGCGATTTTTTCGCTATGCTGCGTCAATTTTTCTTGGAATCCACAAAGGATTCCTGCAAAAAAATTTCCTTGACTAGCAAAAAAATCGCTTCGGCTCATGGGCAATCCTCGTTATTGAATACAGGTTTATTTCAAGAACCGCGGTTTGGCAGATTTTGCAAGCTCGGCAAGTATTTTGCTGGGGTCTTTGCACTTGGCGAGGAACATCATGGCCGCGATGATGTATGGCTTGTAGCCGGCCTCTTTGTAGAGCGGCTCGCGGTAGCGGTCAAAAACGCTGGCGCAAACTTCGCCCTGCTCACAGCTAACACCGGTGATGTCGGCAGGCAGGCAGTGCATGTAGAGAGCCTTGCCGCCCTTGGTCAACTTCATCATCTCTTCGGTGCATTCCCAGTCTTTGTGCTTTGCGTTCTGGGTAAGCAGCTCTTTTTCGAGGGCCTTTATGCCGTCGTTGTCGCCGTTTCCGTAAAGTACAGTGCGCTTTTCCATAGCCGCATAGGGCGCCCAGCTCTTAGGATAAACTATGTCCGCGTCTTTGAACGCCTCTGCCATAGAGTTGGTCTTTACAAACTTGGTGCCGTTCTTGGCTGCGTTGGCCGCAGCTACCTTTTCAACATCGCTCATAATCTCGTAGCCTTCGGGATGAGCAAGGCTTACATCCATGCCGAAGCGGCTCATCAAACCGACCACGCCCTGGGGCACGGAAAGCGGCTTGCCGTAAGAGGGAGAGTACGCCCATGTCATGGCAATCTTCTTGCCCTTGAGGTTCTCAACGCCACCAAAGTGGTGGATGATGTGCAGCATATCGGCCATCGACTGTGTGGGGTGATCGATGTCGCATTGCAGGTTGACGAGAGTCGGGCGCTGCTCGAGCACGCCGTTCTTGTAGCCTTGCTCCACCGACTGGGCAACTTCACGCATGTAGGTGTTGCCCTTGCCTATGTACATGTCGTCGCGAATACCAATAACGTCGGCCATAAAGGAGATCATGTTAGCAGTCTCGCGGACAGTCTCGCCATGGGCGATCTGGCTTTTGCCTTCGTCCAAGTCTTGCAGCGCAAGGCCGAGGAGGTTGGCAGCTGAGCCGAAAGAGAACCTTGTGCGAGTGGAATTGTCGCGGAAAAGGGAAACCGCCAGCCCACTGTCAAAGATTTTGGCGGAAACGTTGTTCTCACGCAGCTCCCGTAGTGCGTCTGCAACGGTAAAGACAGCGTCGATCTCATCGTCGGTCTTCTCCCAAGTCAGCAAGAAGTCGTTCTCGAACATGTCGCCAAACTTTAGTGCGTCCAGTCTTTTTGTGAATTGTTCGATGTTCATGCTAAAATTCCTTCCCTTCGCAAAGTTATTTGTTGTCGCGGGTGTATATAGTGGGCAGCGCGGCATACACTGCTGCGCTAGTCACTAGGTCTTGCTTCCAGGTTTTCTCGTCAGGAGCGTGCGCTTGAGCTTCGGCACCGGGGCCAAAGCCTATGCAGGGGATGCCGTTGCGCCCCATTATTGTAACACCGTTTGTCGAAAATGTCCACTTGTCTGTCAGCGGGCGGGCCTTGCGGGGCGCGTCTGTCTCGCCCGGGCCAAAGCGCTCGTTACCGTACAGACTTGTGTAGGTTTCCTGCATAGCGCGAGTGACAGGATGGTCTTCTGGGATAACCCAAGTCGGGAAGTAGCACTCGATAGGGTACTCAAGGCCTGTGTACGCCGGGCGGCTGTACTCGTACATCGAAACCTTTACATCATCGCCGTATTTTTGCACCGCTGGCAGCGCACGAATCTCGTCGAGGCAGCTCTCCCATGTTTCACCTGCGGTCATTCTGCGGTCAAGAGATACCGAGCAGGAATCGGCCACGGCGCAGCGGCTGGGCGAAGTGAAGAAAATCTCGCTGGCGGTTATGGTTCCCTGGCTAAGGAAGCGAGCTTCCTTCCACTCGGGGTTGAACTTCTCGTCCAGCATTTTGGCAAGGCCTTTGATTGCGGTGCTCTCGCCGGCGCCATTGTTGTTGAGCGAGCGAACATCCTGGAGTATATCGGCCATTTTGTAAATAGCGTTATCTCCGCGATATGGCGCCGACCCGTGGCAGGATACGCCCCTCACGTCTACGCGGATTTCCATTCGCCCGCGCTGACCGCGATAGATGCCGCCGTCGGTGGGCTCGGTGATTACGCAGAAGTCCGGCTTTACGCCGTGCTCTTTGATTATGTACTGCCAGCACAAACCGTCGCAGTCTTCTTCCTGAACAGTAGCGGTTACCACAACCCTGTACTTGTCGGTGAGTAGGCCCAGGTCCTTCATAATCTTAGCGCCGTAAACCGCGGAAACAATCCCGCCCTCTTGGTCGGAAACGCCGCGACCACCGATTTCGGTCTCGTTCTCGTAGCCTTCGTAGGGGTCGAAGGTCCAGTTGCTCAGGTTGCCTACGCCCACGGTGTCAATATGACCGTCATAGGCTATGAGGGTTTTGCCGGTGCCCATAAAGCCCAGCAGGTTGCCCATTCCGTCGATCTCCACTTTGTCGTAGCCGAGGTCGCGCATCTCTTGGGCCACGCGGTCAATCTTTGCCTTCTCGTCGCAGCTCTCGCCCGGGAACTTAATCATGTCCCGCAAAAGCTTGGTCATCGCCGCCTCGTATCCCTGTGCGGCCTCTTTGATTTTCGCGAAATCCATAAGTACTCATTCCTTTCTGAATAATTATCTATTTTCCGGTTGGTTCACTGTCCAAATAGTTGTAAAGAGTATACTTGGAGATATCGTAGTACTTGGTCACCCTATCCCCCGCCTTCTTTACAAGGAAGGCGCCCTTTTGGTCTAGGTAGTGCACCGCTCTTACTTTGTCTTCCTTGCTCATTAGCGCAACAGGCTTTTTGCCCACATACTCCCACGACTCCTCGAGCAGCTGGTCAAGAAGGTCGTTCACGTTCGGGGTGATAGTGCTTACCTCGCGATCTTTTTTATCCTGCTCAGCCGTGATGAACTGCCCGAGCACCGAAAACGTGTGAGAAAACTGGGTGATGTCATAATTTATGCCGAGCAGCGCTATCACTTCACCCTGTGGGTCCTTTACGTAGATAGATGATGACTTTAGCAGTCTGCCATCCGGGGTACGGGTTAGATAGCTTAGGGCGTCTTGAACTCCCGCTTTGTCTTTAAGTGCACTTAGCACTATTTCGCTCGCGTCATCGCCTACTTTGCGTTTGGTCACATGCCCGTTTTCAATCGCTATAATTGTCTGCTCGTAGCCCTTTGTCAGGTCGTGCACCGCCACCTCACAGTCAGACCCAAACTGCGCGGCCAAAGCTTTGGCAACCTGCGCAAGCAATTTTTTAACGTAGTCTGCGTCAGGCATTTTCTTTTCCTCTTTTGCACTCTGGTTCGAGGTAGGGACACCATAATGGGCCAGAAGGTTAGTGCAGAAAGTCATCGCATCTACTTCCCCGTTCTCCAAACGCTCTTCTCCATCGCGCGCCCTCTCATCGAGAAGCATACTCGCCCTCCCACACTATCCGGCGGTAGTTCTCGGGGTCGGTGTCTCCTTCTGTGCTGAAGAGCAAAATGCGAGAGTCCTTGTCTATCTTCGCTTGCTCGCGCAGCTCAGCCAGGTCGGGGCTGGTTAGCAGTTCGGTCAAGAACCCCATAGTCGAAGCACCAGACTCCCCTGAGATCACCCTTGGGTCATTGCCCAGCGGGTTGCCGAGCACACGCATCCCCCGCGCAGCAAACTCATCCTCCATAGAGACAAAGTAGCTGCTCTTGTTGCGGATGATGTCCCAGGCGATGGGATTAGGCTCACCACAAGCAAGCCCTTGCATAATGCTGTAATCATCCACTGCAACGTTGACCACGCCGCCATCACCTTTTTTTACCGTACGATAATAACAATCAGCAACCGGCGGCTCAACGATAAACGAGGTAGGCGAATCTTTGCCGTAGAAGTTGGAGATAACACCCTGTGCCGCACCCGCAAAAGCACCTGTACCGGCTTGAAGCAAAACATGTGTGGGGCGGGTGCCCTGCGCTTTGAGTTGCTCGCAAGACTCAAGGGCTGTTACTGCATACCCCTGCATAATCCAGCCTGGGATATCCCAGTAGCCTTCCCAAGCGGTATCTTGAACAATTACACCACGCGGGGTCTTGGCCGCAAGGTCTGCAGTAAACCGAATAGTATCATCGTAGTTCATCTCGGTTATGTAACCTTCGGCACCCTCTTTGTGGATATTATTCAGCTTGACCTGCGGGCAACCCTTAGGCATATATATGATTGCTTTTTGACCTATTTTTCTTGCGGCCCAAGCCACAGCCCGGCCATGGTTGCCGTCGGTGGTGGCAATAAAGGTGAATTCCCCCAGCCTCTCCCGCATTTCCCTAGAGGCCATGGTCTTTGCGTCCAGCTCCCAGACCGGCATACCGACTGTCTGGGCGATGAACGAAGCCAGCGCAAAAGTCGCGCCCAACCCCTTAAATGCGTTCAACCCAAACCGTGAAGACTCGTCCTTTACATAGATACCGCCGACACCCAACTCGCTGGCTAAGTTATCTAATGCGGCGAGTGGGGTGGGTGCAAAATCAGGGAAAGTTGCGTGAAAATCGCGCACCTTGCTTATCGTCTCCACATCCATCAACGAAAGGCTTTTAGCGCAGTCGGACGGCGGGACGTTGTTCTTTACCCATTTTGGTGTCTTGAGCACATTACGGCCTCCTTTGGGCTTGAATGTAAGGGCGAGCTGTGTAACTGAAGTTGCAGAAATCGCGTCGCTCGCCCTCGTGCGCTGTTGATTGCGATAGTTAGTGGGCGAAGGCAGTTCGCCCCTACAACCTAAAATCTACAGATTCTTCAGCAGCCCGGTCTCCTCGTTGAACTCGTTGATGAGCGCCTCAACCTGCGCAGTTTGCTTTTGTACTGCTTCGAAAGTTTTATCTTGGGCATACCATTGGTCATTGAGCTCTTCGGCAGTTCTGCCCTGCTGCTCGACCC
Source organism: Oscillospiraceae bacterium (assembly GCA_009780025.1). GTDB lineage: Bacteria > Bacillota > Clostridia > Oscillospirales > Ruminococcaceae > WRAV01. The sequence goes on from WRAV01000004.1 coordinate 62,430, forward strand.
AAGTGTAGTATTTGAGGTTGTGTACCCTCTTGCGCTCTGCATAGGTCAGCTCAATTAGGTTGTCGGTGCGAACGTTGCTCAGGCTGCCGGCGTAGGCAACAGCTGCCTTCACGCTGCTGTACTCGCCCTCTTCTGCCTTCATCTCTTCAAGGCGGGAGATGTACATCTCAACAGAGTCGGTCAGCACGGTGGCCACAACGTCCTTGGAGGTCAGCTCGTAGTACTTGGCGAACTTGATGCAGCAAAGCATGTTGGTAACGCCGGAGATGCCCATAAACGCAAGTGCCTCAACATCTTCTGCACTCATGCCAAGTTCTTTGATAAGGTATTCTTTACCAGCGGGCTCGTTGAAGAGGCGGAGCAGTGCCATCGAGTCGTTGTCATCAATAGCGATCGCCATGTCGGTGTTCTTGATGTTGTGCACCCAGGGGATGTGCTTGTCACCAATGCCCTCAACGCGGTGGTCACCAAAGCCGTTATTGAGGATAGTGGGGCATTGCAGCGCCTCGCCCACGGCAATTTTGCTGTATGGGTACTTCTGCTTGAGGTAGTCACCGCTAGCCATCGTCCCTGCCGAGCCGGAGGTAAAGCAAACACCTGCAAAGTTACCATCCTTGCCCTTAATGCTCTCGAACGCATCGGCAATAGCGTGGCCGGTTACGTTGTAATGCCACATATAGTTGCCCATCTCCTCGAACTGGTTGAAGATTAGGCAGTCCGGGCGGGTGGCACGGATCTCGTTGGTTTTGTCAAAGATTTCTTTGACGTTGCTCTCGGTGCCGGGGGTGGCGATTACTTCGCCGGCTATGGTGTTGAGCCACTCAAAGCGCTCTTTGCTCATCCCTTCGGGCAAAATAGCTACCGACTCGCAGGCCAGGAGCTTTGAATTAAACGCGCCTCCACGGCAGTAGTTGCCGGTAGAGGGCCAAACAGCCTTTTGACTGGCAGCGTCAAACTGTCCGGTCACCAGCCTGGGAGCCAAGCAACCAAAGGACGCGCCAACTTTGTGGCATCCGGTCGGGAAATATTTGCCAACCATGCAGATAATTCTGGCGTCAACCCCGGTCAGTTTTGAAGGCAGCTCAATAAAGTTAGGACCGCTGTACAGCCCTCCCTTGAGAGTCCGCTCGTTCTTCCAGGTAATGCGGAATAGGTTGAGCGGGTTTATGTCCCATAGGCCCACACCGCGCAATTTTTCCTTAATCTTTTCAGGTACTTCTCCCTGTGGGTCGCGCATTTGCTTGAAGGTCGGCATAATCACGCCGTTCTCCTTCGCTTTTTGGATGTTACGCTTAAGGTTTTCCTTGTTTAAACTTAAGTCAATCAAACCTTGCACCTCCGATATTTTTTCATTATTATCCAGCCTGTCGTTAGCATATCACAAACGCCGACGTACTTCAATTATTTTTTAGTACAAAAAAATAATTTTTAGTTAGTCGTTTTGCACAAACTCCTTGAGGAAGTATTGATTTTTTTGCCTGCGCCGTGTTACAATCAGGGCGAATCTTAAAATATGGTTGCCTATAATGTAATGGATAATCAACTGGCTGCAACGGAGTGCTTTGCGCACGGGCCGGATATCCCCTAGGGATGTCTGGCATTTTTTGATTGCGGACTAAGATTACACAGGTATACAAAAAGGAGGACGCTTATGCTGCTGGTAAGTAACGGAAGACTTATTACACGCGGAGCAAACAACCGCCTAATCGAGAACGGGTGCGTGGCCGTGGACGGCCGCTTGATTACAGAGGTGGGTGATACCGCAACGCTTAGGAAAAAGTATCCCGGCGCACAGGAGATTGACGCTAAAGGCGGCGTGATAATGCCGGGGCTGATAAACGCCCACAATCACATCTACAGCGCTTTTGCCCGGGGGCTCTCGATTAATGGGTACGCGCCTAAAAACTTTGTCGAAATTTTGGACGGCCTTTGGTGGACTATTGACCGTCACCTGCTGCTCGAAGACACTTGCTGGAGCGCAATGGCCACCTACCTCGACTGCATCAAAAATGGGTGCACAACTGTATTTGATCACCACGCCAGCTATGGCGGTATCCAGGGCAGCCTGTTTGCCATCGCCGAAGCAGCGAAGGAGCTGGGTGTGCGCACTAGCCTTTGCTACGAGGTCTCCGACCGGGACGGCGAGGACAAAATGCGTGACGCGGTGGCCGAAAACGCCGAGTTCATCAAGCACGCCATGGCAGATAAAACCGATATGGTAAAGGGCATGATGGGCATGCACGCCTCCTTTACCCTTTCCGACAGCACCCTTGCTCTCTGTCGAGAGAACACACCGAAGGGAATCGGATTCCACATACATGTGGCCGAGGGTATGGCAGATGTTTACGATAGCCTGAGTAAATACGGCAAACGGGTAATAAACCGGTTGTATGATAACGACATCCTCGGCGAGAACACCATAACCGGGCACTGCATACACGTGAACGGCATTGAGATGGACATCATTAAGCAGACTGACACTATGGTGGTGCACAATCCTGAGTCCAACATGGGCAACGCGGTGGGCATTCCCCCATGTATGGAAATGATGAAGCGCGGGATAATGCTAGGCCTTGGCACCGACGGTTATACCCAGGACATGTTCGAGTCGGAGAAGGTCGCAAACGTTATCCACAAGCATGTGCTCTGCGATGCGGGTGTTGCCTGGAGCGAGGTTCCGCAGATGCTGTTCTATAACAACGCGGCCATGGCTGCGCGCAGCTTTGAGACCAAGATAGGCGTTCTGGAGCCCGGGGCGGCCGCGGACATTATCGTTGTCGACTACGACCCGCTGACCCCTATGAGCGCAGATAACTGCGACGGCCACATCCTGTTTGGGATGAGTGGGCGCAGCGTTGTTAGCACCATAATAAACGGCGTGGTCAAGATGAAAGACCGCGAGCTGATTGGCATTGATTCCGAGGCGATTATGGCCAAATGCAGAGAGCACTCCGCTGATATGGCCAAAAGGATAAATTCAAGGTAATTGCTTTTCACCCAACGTATCGGTGGAAACGCCTTAATATTCGGCTATGCCGGTGGAGCAGGCACTCCCTCTCTGAGGGGGAAGGCGCGTATGCGCCAGGGGGAGTGGTATTTCCACAGGCACCGGTATAGGGCACAGCCAGGCAAAGGTAACGATATAACAGGAGGTAGCTTTAGCATGAGCGATAAAATGAGGCAGATACCATTTGGGCAGTTGATAGATTGGGCCCTGACCGAATACGCCGAGACAGGTGATATTTTCGGGGTAAGTAAGATATACAAGCCGGCCAGCGCTCAGACTCTGGAGATTTTTGGTGAAAAACTGGAAGTTCCGTTTGGGCCGGCGGCCGGGCCGCATACGCAACTGGCGCAGAATCTAATCGCGAGCTATGTGGCGGGTGGGCGGTTCTTCGAGCTCAAGACGGTGCAGACACTGGATGGCGAAGATTTGCCGGTGTCTAAGCCGTGTATCCTCGCACAAGACGAGGGTTACAACGTTGAGTGGTCAACCGAGCTCTACGTGCCCCAGGCGCTTGAGGAGTACATTAAGGGCTGGTTCGCGCTCAAGCTGCTGAGCAAGGAGCTCGAAATCGGTGAGCCTGATGGGTTTATCTTCAACATGAGCGTCGGCTACGACCTCGAGGGCATCAAGTCGGAGAAGATTGACAGCTACATTGAGGGGCTGAAAGACGCGAGCCATACACAGGCCTGGCAGGCTTGCAAGAGTTGGGCGCTGGCAAACCTTTCGCGCTTTAAGAAAGTGGACAAGGCCTACATTGAGGGGATAAACCCAAAGGTCAGCCGCTCAATTACCCTTTCCACCCTGCACGGCTGCCCTCCCGAAGAGATCGAGCGGATTGCCGCCTACCTGCTGACCGAGAAGAAGCTGCACACATTTGTCAAGTGTAACCCTACTCTGCTGGGTTACGAGTACGCCCGCTCCACAATGGACAAGCTGGGCTTCGACTACCTAAGCTTTGATGACCACCACTTTAGGGCCGACTTGCAATTCAGCGATGCCGTGCCTATGCTAGGGAGGCTGCAAGAGCTGGCGGACAGCAAATCCCTCAGCTTTGGCGTAAAGCTAACCAACACATTCCCGGTAAAGATTGCGGCGAGCGAGTTGCCCGGCGAGGAGATGTACATGTCCGGCCGCGCACTCTTCCCGCTCTCTATCGAGGTGGCCAACCGGCTGACTAAAGCATTTGATGGCAAACTGCGAATAAGCTACAGCGGCGGCGCGGACTTCCACAATATAGCTGAAATTTATACGGCAGGCATCTGGCCGGTAACAATAGCTACAACCCTGCTAAAGCCCGGCGGCTACATGCGTATGGGCCAGATGGCCGAAAAACTTGCCGCCCACAATTACAAGCCGTTTGACGGCGTGAGCGTTGCGAAGGTGCAAGGCCTTGTGGACTTGGCGCTGACCGACCCGCTTTACCGAAAACCGGTGGGGCTACCACCTGAACGCAAAATGAATGCGGAAGTTCCTCTAGTGGACTGCTTTGCCGCGCCCTGCCGCAATGGCTGCCCCTTTGAGCAGGATATTCCCGCCTACCTGAGGCTGGCCGGTGAGGGCAAACACCTGGAAGCATTGCGTGTAATCACCGAGCGCAACCCGCTGCCTTTCATCACCGGGACCATTTGCTCTCATCGCTGCACCGACAAGTGTACCCGCGACTTTTACGACAGATGCGTGTATATCCGCAAGACTAAAATGGAGGCCGCGCAAGGCGCCTACGATACACTAATGAAAGAAGTTGCCGCCCCCGCAAAATCCGGAGGCAAGGCCGCTGTTGTCGGCGGTGGCCCAGCGGGGCTTGCTGCGGCACACTTCCTTGCCCGTGCGGGATGGAGCGTCACGATTTTTGAAAAGCGTGACAGCCTCGGCGGTATTGTCAGGCATGTAATTCCCGGGTTCAGGATAGGAGATAACGCAATTGACAATGACATAGCTTTTGCCGTTGCTCCCGGCGTAGACGTAAAACTGAACAGCGAGATCACTAGCCTGGATGAGCTGCGCGCCCAAGGGTTTGACAAAGTCATAGTAGCGGTGGGCGCATGGAAACCCGGCGTTCTCAAGTTGGAAGGCGGCGAAGCTTTGGGGGCACTTGAGTTCCTTGAGAGCCTTAAGAGCGGCACGCCGGTGAATCTTGGCGAAAACGTGGTCGTAGTCGGTGGTGGCAACACCGCTATGGACACGGCCAGGGCCGCAAAGCGTGTCCCCGGCGTGAAGAAGGTTTCCCTTGTTTACCGCCGCACCAAACGGTATATGCCTGCCGACGCGGAGGAGCTCACCCTTGCACTTGAAGATGGCGTGGAGTTTTGCGAACTGCTCGCGCCGGTTGGGTTGAAGAGCGGGGTGCTCACCTGTACCGAAATGGAGTTGGGCGCACCAGACGCGTCCGGGCGCCGCAGCCCTGTTTCAACCGGGCGTACGGTGGAGGTTCCAGCAGACAGCGTTCTCTCTGCTATCGGTGACCAGGTTGATAGCGAACTCTACAAGCAGCTTGGACTACCCACAGATGCAAAGGGCAAAGCCCAGGTGAACAGCAAAACCCTTGAGAGTGAGCTACCTGGTGTATATGTAATAGGTGACGCCATGCGTGGGCCCGCAACTGTTGCCGAGGCCATAGCTGACGCTACTTGGTGCGCGCAGGCTATCACCGGCATGAGTATGGATAAATACGCGGGGCTCAACGTCAATGCCACCACCGAGCCCGCTTGTGAGAAAAAAGGCACACTTTGCAATCCGGATTCCCCGGCACATGAGTCGGAACGCTGCCTTGAGTGTGCAACTGTCTGCGAATGCTGCGTGGATGTCTGCCCCAACCGTGCAAATGTCTCGCTGGTTGTAGATGGCCGCTTGCAGATTGTCCACCTGGACTACATGTGCAACGAGTGCGGCAACTGTGAGGAGTTCTGCCCATACTCCAGCGCGCCTTATAAGGATAAGCTCACCCTTTTTGCCAACGCCGGGGACTTTGAGGATAGCGAGAACCAGGGCTTCCTGCTCCTTGATGGTGGGGCCGTGCGTGTCCGCTTGGATGGTAAGGTTGCCGAGTACCGCGACGGCAAGGGTCTCCCCGCCGATATTTGGGGAATTATTCAGGCTGTATCTAAAAAGCCCTACGCTACCTTGCAGGAATAGCTCCCCCGCAACAGCTGACAATTTGATGACAAACTTACAAATTTTGCGATTTTTTCTTGACAGATTAGGTGCTTAGTGTATAATTATATTAGTATGTATTTAATATTTATTGGCTTGTATATGCCCCGTAATATGGTCGGGCGTCTCTACAAACTACCGTAAACAGTTGTCTACAAGCCGCGGTGTACGGATGTGTCCAACATCTGTGCGTTGCGGCTTTACGGGGCAGTTATTTGCGGTAGTTTTTGTTTTGCTTCCGGCAATAAAAAGGTACTCGGGCGGGAGAATCCCGCCTCTACAACAGTCAGGTTTGTGGGAATAAGCAGGGCACCCGGGTGTGCGTCCCTACAACGTTAGACCTTGACCTAAATACCATCCGCTCTTTGGGGTAATTTAGAAACTCGGCAGCTATATTAAGGAGACATTAACCAGAAATGAACCTAATACTCAAAGGCAGTATTTGCTACAGCAAATCTCTAAGGGAGCTCGCAACACTCGAGGGCGGCTATATCGTCTGCGAGGGCGGTGTCTCAAGAGGCGTTTTTAGAGAGGTACCCGAGAAATACTCAACATTTTCGGTGGCCGATTATGGGGAGAGTGTTATCATTCCAGGCTTGGTCGATTTGCACTTGCACGCACCCCAGTACTCGTACAGGGGGCTCGGCATGGATCTCGAGCTGCTCGACTGGTTGAGCACCCACACCTTCCCCGAAGAGTCGCGGTATGCCGAGCTTGATTATGCCGACAAGGCGTACAGCGCCTTTGTGGATAACCTTAAGCGTGGAAGCACAACAAGGGCCGGTGTTTTTGCGACTATACACGCGCCAGCTACCCTGCTGCTAATGGAAAAGCTTGAGCACTCAGGCCTTGTCACGCTGGTGGGCAAAGTTAACATGGATCGCAATAGCCCCGACTTTTTGCGCGAAGCTAGCGCTCAGTCAGCGTACGAAGCCACCAGAGCGTGGATTGAGCAATCGCTGGGTAAGTTTAGAAATACCGCTCCAATAATCTCTCCCCGCTTTGTGCCCACCTGCACGGGCGAACTGATGCGCGGACTGGGTGAGCTGCAAAAAGAGTTTGGGCTACCCGTGCAATCGCACCTTTCGGAGAATCGTGGCGAGATTGCCTGGGTGAAGGAGCTGCACCCACGGGCAGAGTTTTACGGGGAGGTCTACGACAGCTACGGACTCTTCGGCGGTGATGGTGTGCCCACAATCATGGCTCACTGCGTTTGGTCTCATGGTGCGGAGGAAGCGTTGCTGCGCGAGAACGGCGTCTACATAGCCCATTGCCCACAGTCGAACACTAACTTGGCCTCGGGCATCGCGCCGATCCGCAGGTTTTTGGAGGGCGGGCAGCGTGTCGGCCTTGGGACAGATGTTGCCGGTGGGTGCCACACATCTATTTTCCGTGCAATGACCGATGCTATTCAGTGCTCAAAGCTCCGCTGGCGGCTGGTTGAACAAAACGACGCGCCCCTCACAGTGCCTGAGGCGTTTTATCTCGGTACAATTGGCGGTGGCAGTTTCTTCGGCAAGGTCGGCAGCTTTGAGGACGGCTACGAATTTGACGCCGTTGTAATTGATGATAGCCCCCTGGCTGCGACAAACCCTCTCCCCCTCGAAGATCGCTTGGCGAGGATAATATATCTTTCAAATGACAGCCAGATTCGCGCCAAATATGTGCGGGGCAAAAAGGTTTAGAACCTGTGTTCATAGGGTCAATATCCTTAAAGTCAATGGCTGAATATTGATTCGCCTGCGGGCGAGAATATGGTACCGCTCATGCCGCTGGAGCACTTACTTTCTTTGTCTCGCCAAAGAGAAGTAAGCAAAGAAAGGCGACTGGGGGAGGACCTCGAGAGCTCCAAGACCAGTCGCTCCCAACTCCCCCAGACCCCCGCTGGTAGGTCAAAGACAAGTTGGTGTGAGCGGTAGGTTTTTCGGTAGGCGATACCGCTTCGTATTTGATAGCTTTCGTCAGCCTAGGCATAGGTAATTGCCAATACCTTACGGCGGAAATTCCTGGCTCTAAAGTCGGGCTCGCATAGCGGCTGGGTAAGTTTGCGGGTAGCCAACCCCCGAAATTCAAAGGTATATGCTGCCACCATGCCCCCGTTGACAAGATCGGGAGCTCGTAAGAATTGCTCACAGGCAAGCGCTCTAATTTCCGCTCGCCTGCCCGAAGAGAGGGGGGCTGGGGGAGTTGAGAGCGACTGAACTTGGAGCTCTCCCCGGTTCTCCCCCAGTCGCCTTTCTTTGCTTACTTCTCTTTGGCGAGTTAAAGAAAGTAAGTGCCTCCGCGGCATGAGCGGTACAATATGCCCAGCCCGCAGGCTGATTCTATATTTGGTCTTGACCTTAAAAGACCCTGAACCTATGAACACAGACTCTTAAGATAACACTGCCCACGCTAACCAGTTCCGAATTCCAGCTGCTAGTTACCATATAAGGAGGGTGTGCATGAAAACAATAAGCAAATCGGTCCCCAAAAGGGACCACGCGGAAAAAATCAGCGGCAGCGCCGTGTATGTCTGCGACTACCCCACCGAGGGCATGTTGTTCGGGCGGCTGCTGCGTTCGAGCGTACCCAAGGCAAACTTGCTGGGCGTAAAGTTGCCCGCACTGCCTGAAGGATACATATACATCGATAAAAATGACGTCCCCGGCACAAACGAAGTCTGGATGATACTAAAGGACACCCCGGTGTTTGCCGACAAAACCGTAGAGCATATCGGTGACCCTATAGGTATGCTGGTCGGCCCCGACGAACGCGAAGTGGATAGGCTGCTCGCGAAAGTCGAGGTTGAGTACGAAGAGCTCGAACCGACTTTTGACGCAAGGCAGTCAAGTGTGGTATTCTTTGACTACGGGTACGAGAAGGGTGACGTGGACAAAGCCTTTGAAGACGCGGACAAAGTCTACGAAGAGGACTTCGAGACCGGGCTTCAGGAGCACCTGTACCTTGAAACCAACGGCGTTATAGCCCACAGTAAGGATGGCAAAATACACGTGCACGGTTCTATTCAATGCCCTTATTATGTGCATAAGGCTCTTGTGCACGCGCTGGGTATGCCCCGCGAGGACGTTAGCGTGGCTCAGGATGTAATGGGCGGAGGCTTCGGCGGCAAAGAGGACTACCCTTCTCTGCTGGCATGTCAGGCGGCTGTCGCGGCATATAAGACCGGCAAATCTGTCCGCGTTGTGTTCGGCCGGGAGGAGGACGTTGAGGCAACCAGCAAACGGCATCCGTCTTTTTGCAACTACAAAGTGGCGGTCAAAGATGGGCACGTCACCGGCATGAAGATTGAAGTGCTGTACGACGCCGGGGCTTACACCACCATGTCACCGGTTGTGCTTCAGCGTGGAATCATCGGCGCTCCCGGGATATACACTATACCTCATTTGAAGGTTCACGGGCAGTCTCGCAAAACCAACACTGTACCCAACGGTGCCTTCCGGGGATTTGGCGGGCCGCAGACATTTTTCGCTATAGAGATGATGATGACCCACATTGCAAAAGACCTGGGGCAAGACCCGGTAGACTTCAAGTTGCGTCACGTGGCTAAGCAGGGTGACCTAACGTCCACAAGCGGGAAACACCACTTCCCGGTTCCTATTCCGGCTATGATGGACGCGGTGGTCAAGGCGAGTGATTATTACACGAAGAGAGCCGCCTACAAAAACCAGACCGGGCGTTACCGCAAGGGTATTGGTATGGCAGCAGTCTACCACGGCGCGGGCTTTACCGGCAACGGCGAGCGGGATATCATCAAGGCGGTTGCGCAGCTGCGCAAAGACCGCGAGGGCAACGTTGAAATTCTCACCGCCAACACCGACATGGGCCAGGGGCTCTTTACCGTGTTTGCAAAAATCGTGGCCGAGGCGCTCTCTTTGCCCCTCGAGCGCATTATTATAACTTACCCCGACACCGCAAGAGTGCCGGATTCCGGGCCCACAGTGGCTTCGCGCTCTGTTATGGCGGTGGGCGAGCTGCTTAGGCGCGCCGCGCTCAGGTTGAAGGACGAGTGGGTCGACGGGCAGGAACAGCTTATTGAAGAGCGTTACAAGCACCCCGAGTGGATGATTCAGTTTGACCTGGAAACATTCCAGGGTGACGCTTACCCAACCTACTCTTGGACGGTCAACGCCGTTGAGGTGGAGATAGATACATATACCGGCAATATCGGCATCGTCGGCGCATGGGGCTCGTTTGACGTTGGTACTCCGATTGATGAAAACATCGTTATCGGCCAGATGGAGGGCGGCTTTGTGCAAAGCCTTGGCTATGGCATGATGGAGAAAATGACCGCCGAAAAGGGCCGCATACGCAACAATAAGTTCAGCGACTATATTATTCCATCATCCGTAGATTTCTCTAACTTGCAGGTAATGCTTCATGTTGAGGACTACCCGGAGGGCCCGTTTGGCGCAAAGGGCGCGGGAGAACTTCCGCATGTTGGCGGAGCTCCGGCAGTGCTCGATGCTATCGAGAACGCACTGGGCGTGAACCTTAACAAAATACCCTTTGTAGCCGAAGATGTGATGAACACACTGCGGGAGGTGAGCAGGTAATGACGCAGGAAATTAGGTTCAATCTAAACGGCAGCGACACCGTGTACACCGGCAACCCGGCCGATCGCTTGCTTGACGTGCTCAGAAATGAGCTGCGCTTAACCGGTACCAAGTGTGGCTGCAAAGAGGGCGAATGCGGCGCTTGCTCGGTGATAATAGACGGCAAACTCATAAACTCCTGCTTGGTGGCGATGGGCAGCCTTGAGGGCGCTAAAGTGCTGACTATTGAGGGTTGCACCAAAACACCGCAGTTCGCGGCGCTGGATAAGGCGTATGAATCTGTTTCCGCGGTGCAGTGCGGGTTCTGTATACCCGGTATGATTATGGCCTCTCAGTGTCTGCTGGCCAATAACCCACATCCCTCCGAAGCCGAAATACGCGAGGGAATTTCGGGGAACCTGTGCCGCTGTACCGGGTACAACGCAATTGTAAAAGCGGTAGGCACCGCGGCAGAGGAGGGCAATGGATTATGGTAACGAGCTTTACGCCCCGCAGCCTGGATGAAGCGATACGTCTGCGCCAAAAACCCGAGCTTACCCCCTACACCGGCGGAACCGACCTGATGGTCAACCCGAATGAGGACGCAAGCTACCTTTTCTTGCACAGAGTGCCTGAGATGAAGCGGATTGTAGAGGACGGCGAGTACATTCGCTTTGGCGCGGCCTGCACATACACCGAAGTGATAAAACACCCGCTGACCCCCAATATTTTAAAAGAAGCCTGCCTAAAGATTGCCGCGCCCGCCATACGCAACGCGGGGAGTATTGGCGGCAACATTGCTAACGGCTCGCCCAAGGCCGACAGCGCGCTGATATTTATGGTAGCGGATGCAAAATTGCGGCTTTGCAGTGCCGGTGGCGAGAGGCTCGTGCCTATTAAGGATTTTTACCTTGGGCGCAAAAAACTTGATCTGCGCCCGGATGAGCTCCTTGTCGAGGTGCTGATGCCGCGGCATGGGCTTGACAACTACTACCATGTCAAGGTAGGGGCAAGGAACGCGCTGGCCATATCGCGGGTATCTTTCGCGGGGATTATGGATATAGAGGATGGCAAAATCAGGCGCTGCGCCACCGCTTTTGGCGCGGTCAGCGATGTGATTATCCGACTGGATCAGATTGACCAGATGCTGGACGGCAAGACAATCTCGGAAGCCAAAGAACTCAAAAGCGCTTATCTGAGCGCAATGGACGAGGCGATTGTACCAATTCGCGGTAGGGTTGGGATAGAATACCGCAAGGACGTCTGCATGAATCTGTTGCGCGACTTTTTGGAGGTTAACGGAATATAATTTCCGAATCTGTACTCAAACTAAGAACCTGTGGTCAATGACGAGAGTTGCCACGAGCCGAAGCGATTATTTCGCTAAGAGAAGAAAGATAGCGAAATAATCGGCGGGGTGGTGGCGACTCGAGTATCGACTACAGATTCTAATAAAAAGGGGGTAGCTTTACAAGGTCAGGAGCTCTTGTATTAATAAACACTAGGGACAAGCATGTAGCAAAAAATCTTTGGCCTCAATGACGAAAGGAGCAAATAAACATGAAAAAGCGTTTAATTGTACTTATTGTGGTGCTCAGCCTTCTCCTAGCCGCCTGTGCCCAGCCCCAGCAGGCTCCGGCCCCCGCTCCGACACCTCCAGCCGATGGTGGCGCAGCTGCTGATACAGCTCCCCCCGCAGGTGAAGGTGGCCTGACCTTTGGAAACATCCGCCTGGCGTTCGTTCACGTTGGCGACCCCGCCGATATGGGCTATACCTACAGACAGCACCGCGGCACCACAGATATGATGCTTGAGCTCGGTATCCATCCGGACCAGGTTCTCAACTTCTTTAACATTCCCCCGGGCGGCGCTGCCGACACTGCCATCCTTGAGGCAATCGAGTGGGGCGCTGACATGGTTTTTGCTACCAGCTTTGGACACGGACCCCATATGCTGGAAGCCGCGCGCGCACACCCCGATGTTAACTTCTTCCACGCGACCGGCGACCTTGCTCTGGACGCTGGCCTGCCCAACTTCCACAACTACTTTGGCAATATGTCTCAAGCGCGCTACCTTTCCGGTATTGCTGCCGGCTTGCGGACAGAAACCAACGTACTCGGCTTTGTGGCCGCCCACCCCTTTGCCGAAGTAATCACCGGATTTACCGCATTCTACAAGGGTGCGCTGTCGGTCAACCCCGACGTGACAATGTACGTCATGTTTATGAACGCATGGAACAACCCTGCCCTTGAGGCTCAGATTGCACAGGCCCTTATCGACCGTGGCGCCGACGTTATCGGCCAACACGCCGACAGCCCATCGGCTCAGGGTGTTGCTCAAAACAACGGCGTCTGGAGCGTAGGCTACAACGCCAACATGATTCCCGCGGCCCCGGGCGCAGTGCTTGTCTCCCCGATGTTTGACTGGAGCTACTACCTTACTTATGCCGTATACGAGTTTGTAACTAACGGAAACGTGCGGACAGACTTCTTGGGAAGCATGGAGCCGGGCGGCCAAGGCATGGTTTTCCTTTCTGCGCTTAACCCCAACGAAGGCGTGGTTGCAGAGGGTACCGCAGAAGCTATTGCGGCAGCTGAAGGAGCTATAATTGCAGGGCGCAATATTTTTACCGGCCCGATTTACGACAACGAGGGCAACCAAATTCTCGCCGAAGGTGAAGAGTGGACCGAGCGTCAGTCTGCACCTTCCTGGAGCTACATTGTACAGGGAATAACCGTTATCGAATAGAATTGTAACTCAGAACCTGTATTCTAAAGGGGAGGGGCTGCCCGTCGTGGCCGCAGCCCCTCCCACCTTATTTTGTGAAGACTGGTGGTGATGAATTTGGCGCAGGAACAAACTGCGGTGCAGCCTGCTATCCAAACCCATAACCTGACAAAAACATTCGACCAGGTGGTCGCTAACGACCGGGTGTCGTTTGATGTTCGCAGGGGCGAAATACTGGCTCTGCTGGGCGAGAACGGTAGCGGCAAAACCACGCTGATGAATATGCTTTTTGGCATCTACTTCCCTGACAGCGGCGAAATTGAAGTGGGTGGCAAAGAGGTGAGCATCCTCTCGCCCAAGGACGCGTACGATTTGGGCATAGGCATGGTCCACCAGCATTTTAAGTTGGTAGACATACTCACAGCGGCGGATAATATTGTGCTGGGGCTCGATACCGGCGCGCTGCTAAACCGCAAGGCCTACACGCAGGAGATCCGCGAAATTAGCGAGCGTTACGGCTTTGGGCTGGACCCGGAAAAGAAAATATACAACATGTCTGTGAGCGAAAAACAGACAGTTGAGATTGTAAAGGTGCTATACCGCGGCGCCGAAATACTTATTCTCGACGAGCCGACGGCCGTTCTAACACCCCAGGAGACCGAACGCCTTTTTGTCACTCTGCGCAACATGAGGGAGGACGGCAAGGCAATAGTCATTATCACCCACAAGCTGCACGAAGTTTTGGCGGTTTCTGACCGCGTGCATATTCTGCGCAAGGGCAAGTCGATTGCCACTGTGAACACCGCCGAGACCAACCAGCAAGAGCTGACCGAAATGATGGTCGGCCGCTCCATCAGCCTGAAAATTGACCGCCCTGTGTGCGAAAAATGCTGTGACAAGCTTGACATCAAGGGGCTTAACTGTTTGACACCGGATGGCGTAAAGGCGTTGCAGAACGTCAGTTTTACGCTGAAGGCAGGTGAAATTCTCGGGGTGGCGGGAATCGCGGGCAGCGGCCAGAAGGAGCTTTGCGAGGCCCTGGCCGGTCTCTACCCGGTGGCAAGCGGTTCGGTTATGTTCTGCGACGAAGATGAGGGAAAGATCGAGCTTGCCGGCAAGACCCCAAAAGAGATTGCCCGTTTGGGCGTTAGCATGGCGTTCGTGCCCGAAGACCGTTTGGGCATGGGGCTTGTGGCCAACATGGACATGACCGACAACGTAATGCTGCGCTACTACGATAAGGGCAAAGGCCCCTTTGTTGACCGAAAAAGCTCGCGCACGCTTGCCGAGAGCCTGATTGAGCAGTTAGCTATTGTCACGCCGGGGGTTAGCAAGCCGGTGCGGCGGATGAGCGGGGGCAATGTGCAAAAAGTGCTGCTGGGGCGGGAAATCGCCTCCGCACCTGAGGTCTTGATTGTCGCTTACCCTGTGCGTGGCCTGGACATCAACTCTTCCTACACCATCTACGATTTGCTCAACCAGCAAAAGCAGAAAGGCGTGGCGGTGCTGTTCATCGGCGAGGATTTGGACGTGCTTCTTGAGCTCGCCGACCGCATACTGGTACTCTGCGGCGGACAAATTAGCGGCATTGTCGATGCGGCTGCGACCACCAAAGAAGAGGTCGGACTGCTGATGACACATGTACCCGGCTCCGACACCGACAAACCCGTCGAGGAGGTGAGCAGCTCATGAGCCAGACTTCGACCAGCACCGTCACACGCGCCGAGCACAAAGTACCGCTTATGCGTATCGCCCGGCGAAACACCATGCCGCATTTGCAAGCGTGGTTAATACGCGGGGGTGGACTGCTCTGTGCCCTGTTGATGGGCGCTCTGCTGATTGCCTCGCTTGGGCACAACCCCATAGCTGTCTACGCCGATATGATTAACAGCGCATTCGGTGGTCGTATCGGGTTCAACGAGACTGTGCGCATTGCAGTGCCGCTTTTGGGCGCAGCTCTAGCCGTTGGGCTCGCGTTTAAGATGAAGTTCTGGAACATCGGCGCGGAGGGTCAGATTCTTGTTGGCGCGATTGCTGCTACGTACTTTGCGTTATTCCAATTCGACAACCTGCCCCGGCCGGTGCTGCTGATAACAATGGGTCTTGCGGCAGCTGTAGCCGGCGGGATTTGGGGGCTTATCCCCGCGTTTTTTCGGGCCAAGTGGGGCACCAACGAGACGCTGTTCACGCTAATGCTCAACTACGTGGCCTTCGGGATCATCCTGTATTTGCAGAGTGACCCTTGGCGCAGGCCGGGCACCGACTTCCCGATTATCGATATGTTCGACCTTTCGGCACGCCTGCCTCGGTTGTTTGGCATTCATATCGGGTGGGTGTTGGTTCTGGTGCTCACTGTGCTGGTTCACCTCTACCTTGCGCGCTCCAAGCAAGGGTTCCAGCTCAGTGTTGTGGGCCAGAGCGAGAACACCGCCCGGTACGCCGGCATGAACGTAGGGCGGGTAATTATGCGCACCATGCTGCTTTCGGGCGCGATTGCCGGGTTTGTTGGGTTTATGCAGGTGTCGGGCGCCGACTTTACGCTGAACGAGACTACGGCAGGTGGTGTGGGCTTTACAGCTATAACTGTTGCCTGGCTTTCTCACCTCAACCCGGTTATTATGATTCTGGTGGCTTTCTTTATCGCTATACTTGAGCGCGGCTCAATCCGCATACAGACCACATTTATGATACCGGCGACCATAGCCACCGTGCTTATCGGCATAATACTCTTCTTTATGCTGGCCTGCGAGTTCTTTATCAATTACCGCTTGATTTTCCGCGGCAAGAAGGGGGCTGAGTCGTAGTGGATATTTTTATCAACTTTTTTAACGCAGCCGTTTTGGCGGGTACTCCCCTGCTGTTTGGCACCCTGGGCGAAATTCTCACTGAAAAATCTGGCAATCTTAACCTGGGCGTTGAGGGCATGATGTTCATGGGGGCGGTAAGCGGGCTTGCCGCCGTCTTCCTACTGGAGGTTGGCCTGGGTATTGAGATAGCCGGCGCGCTGGCTGTGTTGATTGCGATTGCGGGTGCGTTTATTGCCGGTGCGCTTGGCGCGTTTATTTACAGCGTGCTGGTGGTCTCGCTGCGCACACAGCAGAACGTTACCGGCCTTGCGCTAACCATTTTCGGCATAGGCTTTGGCAACTTTTTTGGTGAGTACTTTGGCAGGACTTCTCCGATTGGCTTTATGACTGTAAGTCTTAGCGCCCGGCAGGGCTTTTCCAACCTGAGTATACCCGTGCTCTCGGATATCCCTATTCTTGGGCCGCTGCTTTTCAGTTACAACATCTTGGTCTATCTGGCAGTGGTTATTGCGGTGGCAATGGCGTTCTTCTTGAGCCGCACGCGTTGGGGTCTCAACCTGCGCGCGGTGGGCGAAAACCCGGCCACGGCTGACGCCGCGAGCATCAACGTTACCCGGTACAAGTATCTGGCCACCTGCATAGGCGGCGGTATCTGCGGCATCGGCGGTATGTATATTTCGATGGTTACTACATCAGGTGTGTGGGTACATAACTCGGTTCAGGGCTTTGGCTGGATCGCGGTGGCTCTGGTAATCTTCGCCACATGGAGCCCCAAGCGCGCGCTGGTTGGCTCGCTTGTGTTCGGCGGTCTTACCGTAATGCGTTTTTATGTCCCGCTAGGCATACCCATGCAGATTTACGATACTTTCCCCTTCCTGGCGACCATTCTCGTGCTTATAGTTACCAGTATTCGCCAGATTAAAGAGCACAGCCCGCCCGCTCAGCTCGGTATAAATTACTTCCGCGAAGAGCGATAAATACACAGACATACGCAAAAAGACAGGGCAATTGCGCCCTGTCTTTTTGTCTCGGGGGTGAGCCCCACGCGGCCCCTAAGTCCCAGCCCGCAGGCTGAGTCCTGAACCTTGATTTAAACCCGCGGGCGACTAAAAGTCGCCCCTACAACGACCGTGTGGAAAAGCGGGATGCGCAGGGGCGCATCCCCTACAAAGTTAGACCTTGACCTCAAAACCCTCCCAACCCTTGGAGCAATTTTAAAGTTTCAGCTATAGCTTTCCTTCCAGGAAGTATGTCGCCTCCATGTCGGCCACATTGAGGGCGAAAGCGAGCGGGAACCGCTCAAGCGCCTCGCCTACATTGCGTTTGTCCTCTGTTCCGGAAAATCCCATGTGGTAGCGGATTGCAAAGGCCTCTTCCCTGTTCAGGCGGATAAAGCCGCCGACTATGTATACCGATTTTTCCCCGTGGCCGTATGGCAGCTTGTCCTCGTAGTCGTAGGACGGCACCTGCTGCCATTTGCCCTTATCGTCCTTGACATTGCGAAAACCCGGCTTGTACGTGTTCAGCTTGCAGATGTCGTGGAGCAATGCGCAGATTGCCACCGATTCGGGCGGGTAGTCTATCTTGTAGAGCTCGCGCACCCGCTCTCTGGCAAGGTAGGCAGTTAGGCAGTCGTAGGTGTTAAGGCTGTGCTCACAGAGCCCGCCCTCGTAGCAGCCATGGTAGCGCAAGCTTGCGGGTGCCGTAAAGAAATCGCTCTGTGGCGAGGTGATGTACTCCAGCAGTTTATCCGCGCCCTCGCGGGCTATATGCTCCTTGAAGATTGATAAAAACCGTTCCCTGTGCTCCATCGTTAGATTACCTCCCTCTCCACTTTTCTCAGCGGGGCCTGGCTGTTCACATCTATCCAGCCCAGCATATGGTCGAGCACGCTGTCGATTTGGGCGGTGCAGCCACCGACGCAGGCCACCCCCAACACGGCTGTGCGGTGGGTGTCCTGCTCTTCTATTTCGGCCACTGAGACGCCGAATTTATCCCGCAGTTTGCCGGTAATGCTTTTGACCACCATACGCTTGTCCTTGAGCGAGTTTGCCCACGGGACATCAAAAGTCAGCTTGAGCGTTCCAATGCGCACTATTTGCCCTCCTAGTCTTGGCCAACAAAGGCAAGGTAGCCTTTGTAAGCGCTGTATACGTCGGTTTTGCCTACGATTTCCAACGGCGAGTGCATTGACAGAACTGGCACGCCCACGTCCAAAACATCTGCGCCCAGGTTGGCGATAAACTTGGCCACCGTGCCGCCGCCGCCGGCGTCCACTTTGCCCAGCTCACCGGCCTGCCAATCGACGTCGTGCTTGTCAAACAGCGCGCGGATTTTGCCCACAAACTCGGCGCTTGCGTCACTGGTGCCTGCCTTGCCCCGCGAACCGGTATACTTGCTCATCACAGCGCCGTAGCCGAGATAGCAAGTGTTACGCTTGTCGTTGACCTCCGGGAAGGTTGGATCGAACGCGCCGCTTACATCGGCGGAAAGGCACTCGCTGTTTTCAATCACCCGGTGGCCATCCAGCTTTTGTCCTGCCGCCAGCGCCCAGATGAAGTTTTCCAAAAAACGTGAGGCAAGGCCGGTGTTGCCGTCCGAACCGGCTTCCTCTTTGTCTGCAAGGACGTTTACCCAGGTGTATGCGGGTGCGGACGCTTCTAGGCAGGCCATAAGCGAAGTGTAGGCGCAGACCCGGTCGTCGTGGCCATACGCGCCCACCATTGAGCAGTCAAGGCCAATATCCCGCGCGCCCCATGCGGGCACCAGGCAGAGCTCGGCCGAGAGGAAGTCCTCCTCCACGATGTCGTACTTCTCGCTGAGCAGCCGCAGCACGTTCAGCTTGACTTTCTCGCTGACCTTGTCGTCCTTGAAGGGCAGCGAACCCACCAAAACGTTGAGCTCCTCCCCTTTTATACCCTCGGCCAGGGTGCGTTTATTTTGCTCCTGAGCAAGGTGGGGCAATAAGTCGTTTATGCAAAATACCGGGTCGCCCGCGCTCTCGCCAATCTGGACGTTCACCACCTGACCGTCCTTCTTGACGATTACGCCGTGCAGTGCCAGGGGCATCGCCACCCACTGGTATTTGCGTATTCCGCCGTAGTAGTGGGTTTTGAGCATAGCCAGCTGGGCCTCTTCGTATAAAGGCGACTGCTTGAGATCAATGCGTGGGGAGTCGATGTGACTGGCGATTATCTTCACTCCATCGCTGAGCGGGCGATTACCGATTGCGGCAAAAATTAATGCTTTTCCCCTATTGAGCAGGTAGATTTTATCCCCCGGCTTGTAAGCTTTATCAGGGTCGAAGGGCGTGTAGCTATTCTTTTCGAGCAGGTCGACCGCCCACTGGGCACACTCGCGCTCGGTTTTGCCCGCGTCCAGGAACTTTTTGTAGCCCTCGCAAAAATCGAATGCCTTTGCGATCTCCTGTTCGCTCATTTTTATCCCGCTGCTTTTGGGTTTGTGCGCGAGTTTTTCCTGCAATATTTCACCTTGGGTTTTATCTTTGCTCATGCAAGTCCGCCTTTCCGCTAGTTATTAGCCTCAAAATCGTATAGCACCGTGTAGGTATTCTTTGTCGCAAGGACGTTGTATATATACGCGTTGGTCCGCCGAAATGGCGTAGTGTAAAGCGTCAGGCCGTCGTAGGAGAAGCGGCTGTCCTCCAGCCAACGAGTGACGCTTCCCCTGCCGGCGTGATAGGCCGCTAAGGTCTCGCGAACTTCACCAAAGTGGTCAAGGTGAAGGCGCAGAATAAACGTGCCGTAGCGTATATTCACCTCGGGGATGAACATTTCGTCAAAGCTGCGGTTCTCGTCGTCTCCCATTCGCCAGCGGGCCCACTCAAAGGTGTCTTCAGTTATCTGCATAAGTCCGCGCGCATAGGCTTCGGAGACCGCAAGCGGGTCAAAACTGCTCTCGCAGCGGATAACTGCAAATACGAGTGCCGGGGGCAAATCGTTTTGGGCGCTGTAGCGCAGCACGTACTCCTTGTACCCCAGTGGGAAGGCCGCGCGCTGGTAGTGCAACCAAGTGTGGCGCATTCCTACGCTGAGGGCCAGCACCACTATTATTGCAATTGCAAGCAGAAATATTGCGGGCAGGCCCCTGCTGGTCGATTGCTGCGCTTGTGCATCTGCGCTCACTGGGATTCCTCCAGGTCGTAGTCAATTTCAATTTTGTCGATTATGCTGTTTAGTTGCTCGCGCAGCTCGGCTGGGTCTCCGCTGTTGCGGATGACATAGTCGGAGCGCGAAGTGTAGAATTCGTCGTTGTGCTGGGCGCGGATACGGCTGAGCGCACGCTCCTGAGTCAGTTTATCCCGGGCCACAATGCGCTCGAGGCGGATGACTTCCGGGGCTATAACGCTAATGATTTTATCACAGCTGCGGTCGATTCCACTCTCGAATAGGGTGGGGGCATCCAGAAATATTACGGCCGCGCCGGCCGCGCGCAAACACATCACCCTGCGGTCTATTTCCTCCCGGATGTGCGGGAAGATGATTTTGTTCAGCAGTGCTAGTTTTGCCTCGTCGGCAAATACGATGTCACCCAGTCTCTGGCGGTCGAGGTTTCCATTCGGTAGCAATATGCCTTCACCGAAGCTTACCACCAGCTCGGCCAGACAGCAACCGCCTGGCGCTACCACCTGCCGGGCCACCAAGTCGGCGTCAATTACTTTATGCCCAAGGTCGGCGAGGTAGCTGCTAACCGTCGTCTTCCCCGCCCCGGTCTGGCCGGTAAGGCCTATGAATAGGCCGTCGTATTTTTTCATAATCCTTCTCTGTCAACTGCCAGCTGCCTGAACCCGGCGGCTCTTATCAGTCGGTTGTAGACTGCTAGACCTACGCCTTCTTGCCGAGGGGCACGGGCGTAGACTTGGCGCGCACCCTTTTCGTCCAGCTCACGCAAAAGGGCAAACAGCCGCATCGCTTGGGTCTCATCGCTGCCGGACGGGCCCAGGCTTAGGGCGGACAGCGGGCAATCTGCCAACTCTTCTTCGAAGACGAGAGCCCACACGCCCTCACCGGCCTGCTTAGCTAAAAAGCGCTTGCAACTTTCCCAGTTTCCGTGCAGGACTACAACCTCGGCTTTGGGGGCATAGTGTGTGTGCTTAACCCCGGGTGAGGCCACCGGCGCGTCCGGGTCGGGCTTTTGGTATACCACCGGGTCGATGACCACGCTGCCAGCCGCCGCTTTAATCTGCTCGGGGGTTACTGCTCCCGGCCTGAGTACGCGGGGTGCACCATCGGTAAGGCTGACCACAGTTGACTCGACGCCGATATTGCAGGGGCCGCCGTCTAAAATTACCTGTACGCGGCCGGCCAGGTCTTCAAAACAATGGGCGGCGCTGGTTGGACTCGGCCTGCCCGAAATGTTGGCCGAAGGCGCAGCGAGAGGCACCCCTGCCGCTTTAATCAGCTTGCGGGCCACAGGGTGTGCGGGCAGCCTTATTCCAACGCTGTCAAGGCCCGCGCGTGTAAGGGCGGGCACAATCGAACTGCTGGGCAGCACCATGGTGAGCGGCCCCGGCCAAAACCGGCGGGCAAGCTCAAGGGCTGCGTCCGGCAGACGGCTGGTCAGTTCTTTTAGCTCATCCACTTCCGCAATGTGCACTATAAGCGGGTTGTCGGAGGGGCGACCCTTTACTTCGAATATTTTTGCGACCGCACGCTCGTCCAAGGCGTTTGCGGCAAGCCCGTAGACCGTCTCGGTTGGGATAGCCGCTACCTCGCCCTGCCGGAGCAAAGCCGCCGCCTTTTCGATATTTTGCGGGTCACTCGCGTCTAGCAGCTGCGTGGTAAGGTTCACTGGGCGCCGCCCTCCGCGTTTAGCTTTTCAGCTTGGTCGAAGGTTATTAGGGCGTCCAGGGTTTCGTCCAGGTCACCGTTTAGGATAGCCTCCAGCTTGTAGATGGTGAGGCCGATGCGGTGATCGGTCATCCTGCCCTGCGGGTAGTTGTAGGTGCGTATGCGCTCGGAGCGATCGCCGGTACCCACTTGCAGCTTGCGCTGGGAGGCGATCTCGTCGGTTTGCTCGGCCAGCTTTTTTTCGTACAGGCGGGAACGCAAGACTTTCACGGCTTTGTCTCTGTTTTTATGCTGGCTACGCTCGTCTTGGCACTCTACGACTAGGCCGGTAGGCAGGTGAATAATGCGTATGGCGCTCTCGGTTTTGTTGACATGTTGTCCGCCCGCGCCCCCGGCCCGGAATGTGTCTATTTGCAGATCATCCGGATTTATCTCGACTTCGACCTCTTCGGCTTCGGGCAGCACGGCCACTGTGACCGTGGAGGTGTGCACCCGCCCTTGGGATTCGGTCTCTGGTACCCGCTGCACGCGGTGCACCCCGCTCTCAAACTTGAGGCGAGAGTAAGCCCCTTCCCCGTCGATCGAGAACGAGACTTCCTTGTAGCCGCCCAAGCCGGTCTGGTTGGAGGTGTAAACTTCTGTCTTCCAGCGCCTGGACTCGGCGTACATGGAGTACATTCGATACAGGGCCGCCGCAAATAGGGCGGCCTCGTCCCCGCCCGCGCCGCCGCGGATTTCGACTATAACGTTTTTGTCGTCGTTGGGGTCGCGAGGCAGCAGTAGGATTTTCAGCTCCTCGGCACAGCGCTCGCAGATTTCGCGGTTTAGGCTGAGCTCTTCCTCGGCCAGCTGCTTAAATTCTTTGTCCTGGCTGGAGTCGGCAAGCACTTCTTTGGCTTCGTCTACTGCTTTGCTGGCACCCATGTACTCGTTGTATTTTTCAACAACCGGGGCAATGCCCTTGAGCTCCCGCATGAGGGCGGTGTAGGCTTTGTTGTCGCTGGCAATGCCAGGGTCAAGCAATTGTTGGTTTATCTGGTCGTAGCGCTCGGCCACGCTCTTTAGTTTGTCTAGCATGTGTCCTCCTAGATGTTTAGTTGTTAAGTCGCGGTCCAGGCCGCCTACCGTTTATTATAAAGCTTTTTTTCGAAAATAACAACCAAAAATAAACAGGCCGGCCGATTTTGGCGGTATGATTGCACCGCCCGGTGAATATGGATAAAGTGTGAAACGTTAATATCATAGCTCGTCTCGTTTGAAAACATGTGGTGGGGGCCACATGCCGCGTATAAGTGTGGCAGAAACACCGCGTATACGCCATCAGCTGCGAACTCTGCGAGTGCGTAAACTTGAAAAAGCAGAAAGCGCCTTTCGAGTTGAATGACTATATCAGGGAGTGCAAAGTCAAAGGAGGAGACAATGGATTTATACAAGCCGGAGGGCATGTTGATCGATACTCGCGAAAACAAGCAGAGCCTTAGCAGCATCGCCGCGCTGGAACAGGCAATGGAAACGCAAAAAATCCTTGAGGCCAGAGCAGTTGTATGTGACTCGGGGCACAATCTTATCGTAGATTTAGGCTGCTGCAAGGGGGTTATCCCCCGCGCACAGACAGTGTTGGGAATCGAGAGCGGTACCATGCGCGATATCGCCATTATCTCGCGGGTGAATAAGCCGGTTTGCTTTATGGTTACCGGGTTCGCGCAAAAAAACGACGAGACCTTCGCCTTGCTCTCCCGCAGTAAAGTACAGGAAAAGTGCCGAGAGCAATACCTAAACAAGCTGAGCCCGGGTGATATAATCCCGGCGGTGGCCACTCATTTAGAAAGTTTTGGCTGCTTCGTAGACGTGGGCTGCGGGGTGACTTCGCTAATCTCTATAGATTCTATTTCGGTCTCGCGCATTTCTCACCCACGTGATCGTTTCCGCAATGGGCAGCAGTTGCTGGCTGTGGTGAAGTCCCTGGGCGCCGACGGACGGATAACCCTGACCCACAAGGAACTGCTGGGTACTTGGGAGGAGAACGCTTCCCTCTTTACCCCTGGGGAGACAGTGGCGGGGATAGTTCGCTCTGTGGAAAAGTACGGCGTCTTCATCGAGCTAACACCAAACCTTGCAGGTCTTGCCGAAGTCAAGGAGGGCGTCTTCCCCGGACAACAGGCCAGCGTCTACATAAAAAACCTGTTACCTGAAAAAATGAAAATCAAGCTAATAATCGTTGACGCGTTCGACGCCGCTTACTACCCCGAGCCGCTGAATTACCACCTTACCCAGGGGCGGATTGAGCGCTGGCAGTACTCGCCCGACAGCTGCGAACGGGTGGTGGAGACGGTGTTCGGTGACGAATAGAGCGACCAGCAAAAAAGCGGATACCTTTGCGGCATCCGCTTTTTTGTTGCTTTGTTAAGCTGTTCTGCGCATTATTTCAACCAGGTCCCTGGCAAGGCGTTGCTGGGGATCCGCATCGGGCGAAAGCTCCGGCATTGTGTTGAGCACCCGGTTGCGCACATGGGAAAACTCAAATACAACAGATACATTGGCCCAGCCTTCAAGTTCGCGCAAGATTTTTTCTTCGCTGTCTTGGTGGGCGCTGTTTATCTGGCTGGCCATATGCGCTTGCAACTCAAACAGTTCCGCGCGCCACCTGGGTGGCAGCCCGTCGATAAATCCGGCGCTCGCCAGCAGCCAGGCCGGGGTAAGGTCGTGGTAACTTACAATCAAGTGGGCTGGCTCCACAAAGCTTAGGTACTCGCCCGCCAAAACTTCCGCGGATATTTGGGCCGCGTTTGCTTGCCCCATCAGGAAGCTCTCAAGCCGCTGCCGGTCGGTATCGTAGTGGTTTACCTTACCATCCTGGCCGGCTAGGCGAGTAAAAGGCTCTTGGGCCCCTTGGTATGAAGATGTTAGAATTTCAGCGCCCAAAAAGTGGTGGTACCCACCCGGGGAAAAGTCGATTAGCAGGTGCTCCGCGCCCTGGAAAAAGGCTACAAGCGGTACAACGCCGTGGTTCTCACGCAGGGAAAATTCAAGGATACTAATGGTGGTTTCCGCGTTTGCCCGCATAAGGAAGTTTTGGACGCCATGGTACAAAAACGGAGTGGCAGTCGCCGCCAGGGGCCGGCAGAACTCAAGCTGCTGCCTTTCGTTCAGTAAAGCGATCTGCGCTCTGCCGGCCCGCAAATCCGCATCCGGGGAAGCGCTCAGCTGAACTCTGGCAGTTAGCTGGCCACCCGTACGCGTTTCCAGCTGGCCGGCAAAATCCTGGGCTGCGTTTACAAGCACGCTACCCGCGTCTCGCGAGACAGCAATGACAACTTCGGAGGGTTGCCGGCTCTCCCAAACTGGGGGCAAAACTGCCGGCGGCTGCGCCGGGGTAGGAGTAGCCGGCTGCCCAGAGCACGCGCCCAAGAGCATTAAGGCGGCAAACACCGCAGCTAATCGTA
The DNA here is from genome assembly GCA_009780025.1 of Oscillospiraceae bacterium. Taxonomy (GTDB): domain Bacteria; phylum Bacillota; class Clostridia; order Oscillospirales; family Ruminococcaceae; genus WRAV01. The sequence continues at coordinate 87,909 of WRAV01000004.1, forward strand.
TTTTCATTATGTAGTCGGCCCCCTTTACAATGGCTCTGTGTACATTGTACCAGAAAGTTGGCGCGTCTGCAAAGGCTGCGGGGCAGGATTTTCTGCCAGTTGTAATGGTTATATCTGTTGCAATTGTGTTTATTTATGTTTATAATAAATACAATTGAAAATATCAATGTGCATAATGAGTAACGGTAAAAATATATGCGCCTACAACAACGCTGTTTCTTTCCCGAAAGCGCCGAGTATGACTGGCGTAACCAAAGGCCAATGCAGTGTGAACAGGAGGGCACGAAGTGGATTTTAAGCAGATTGAGGCGTATGTTAAGGTCGTTGAGTTTGCTAGTTTTTCCAAAGCGGCGGAAGCGATTTTTCTCTCTCAGCCTTCGGTGAGCATATATGTAAGCGCCCTTGAAAAAGAACTGGGCCAGGCACTGATAAACCGCACAACCAAAGGGGTTTCCCCTACGCTGGCAGGTAAGATTTTTTACGAAAACGCTAAGGAAATTCTCGCGCTCAAACACAACACAATTGAGCGGATACGGAATTTGGCCGGAAACCTTAGCGGTGAGATCAGCATCCTAGCGTCAACCGTACCGTCCCAGTATATACTGCCCGAAATCCTGGCCCGCTTCAGCAAAATTTATCCCGATATTTCGTTTAATGTAAGACAGGGAGACACTTTGAAAGTTTCTCGCGGTATAGCCGCGCAGGAGGCGGAAATTGGTTTTTCGGGCGGCATAATAGAGAGCGACAAATGCAGCTTTCGGGAGTTCATGTCTGAGGAAATAATTTTTATCGCACCCTACCAAAAAGAGTTTCTGGAGCCGCGAGAGCACTCCCTCGAGGAGCTTTTGTATAAGCACCCATTTGTCTCAAGAGAGAGCGGTTCAGGCACAAAGTCGGAATACGAGAACTTCTTCGCCTCGCAAGGCGTCGACCTTAGCCAAGTCAATTCCAGCGCGAGTTTTGACAACACCCAGAGCATAATAAACGCCGTAATAAGCGGGCTTGGGGTTTCTGTCGTGTCTGAATTCGCAGCCAGGGCCTTCATTGCACAGAATATGATTGTGCCGCTCAAGCTAAAAGCAAAGCTGCCCCAAAGAAAATTCTGCTACGTGCTTAAGAAGAATTTTTCGCATTCTCACCTGGTGGATTTGTTTGTTGAATTCCTGAACGCCAAATAGTTGCCGCGCGAATATCTCAATTGACTGGGGCGTGCGTATGGCGTATAATCTATAGAGACAAATGGTGCCGAATAATCAAATTCCCGGAGGTTTTAAGATGAATTTACTCGAGTTTGCAAAAAACAATATGCTGGTTTTGGACGGCGCCATGGGTACTATGCTGCAGAGCGGCTTTGATGTAAACAGCATTCACAAAGCCTACCTGGAGGCAGGCGCTAACATAATATTGACTAATACTTTTAGCGATAGCTCGGATGAGAACATTGCGCTTTCCGTGAAGATTGCTAAAAATGCAGCAGTCGACTACGACGCTTACGTTGGGGCGGATATCGCACCGACCGGTCAGTTTTTCGAGCCTTTGGGCAAACTTGGTCAAGACGAGGCATACGACATATTCAAACGGCAGGTGCTGGCGGCCTACAAGGCCGGAGCCGACGCCATTTACATCGAAACTTTCTCTGATTTGCTTGAGGCGGAGATCGCGGTGCTCGCGGCGAAAGAGAACTGCAGCTTGCCCATATTCTGCACGATGACGTTTGATGCAAACATGCGAACTTTTATGGGTGTGGACATACCCTCGATGGCACACTCGCTTACCGAGGCCGGTGTGGATTTTTTGGGCATCAACTGCTCGGTCGGCCCCGCGGAAATGAAAAATATGGCGGCAGAGCTTATGAGGTGCACCCACCTGCCGGTAGTAATTAAACCGAACGCAGGCCTGCCAAGCATGGAAAACGGCAACATTGTTTACCACGTCACCCCCGAGGGGTTTGCGCAGGAGATGGCGGCAATTGCAGACCTGGGCGTCGCGGGAATAGGTGGTTGTTGCGGTACAACCCCAGCATTCATCGAAAAGCTTGCCGACATTGCGCGTGAGGGTTTGCGCCCCCGCAAACCATAAAAGATACGTATCCCATATTTTAACCGTGGCGCCACCCTAATAGGGTGGCGCCATTTATATTATAGCTTTAGCGCAACTTAACCCCCGGTTTTACCGGGGGCGATAAAAAGCTTTAGCAATAGAAAGCCTCCTGTAGTAGACTAGCAATTGGTTTGGCGACCGCATTACAAGCAACTTA
>WRAV01000005.1 GCA_009780025.1 Oscillospiraceae bacterium
AAAATTAAGGTAAGTTTGTTAACTTTCAACTATTCGCTCTCTCGCAGGGTTTGTTTGACATGCGCTTTTTTGTAAGATGCATTTCTTAGAAAAATGGCTTGACATCTAATAGTTGGTCACCTCTTTGGATGTGTAACTGCAGATAATGCTTATTTGGCACAGGCTTTTGTATATTGGCTGTACTTTGTGTCGCGCCACTGAAATCATGCGGTGATAGTTGTAGTCGTGGTAAGGCTAGGTACACAATTTATAGTCATAGCTAATATCTGAGCTGTTTGATCTTCTGTATTTCGCATATGTCCGAAGCTAGGGGGTAACTGTGCAACAAGCCCATATTTTTCTCTGGCATATGCAGCAAGTGCATCACGCTCAGCTATAAATTCTACAACAACATCGTAGTCGTCAAATAGCATTGATAAATATTCGTCTGAGAAGTATTCCAGACGCGTTGAAATTTCCAACCTGCCAAATTCCAGTTTATAAATAATTTCTACTACATGGGTGTGCGCAGGATAGCGATACATCAATCGGTTGTATCTTCCCGCCACAAAAAGCCCGCCCGATACGTCAATCTGAAATAAATCACCATCCTGTATATAAAACAGTGTTCCTGGATGTCCATAAACGTACTCTTCCCAATATTCATCAAATTCTAGGGTGGGGGTTCTTGAAGTTAGGACTCCCATTGTTCCATCATCATCTAAAGTCACTAAATATGCACGTACAACACTATCATAGCTTGCCATGTACTCCCTTAATGCCGTAGCGAATGGGTGGGGGGTAGTTGTCACATTCTCGTGGGGGCCCGGTTCGTCAAAAAGTGTAGCAATCACGTTGGCAGCGGATAGAAGTATAAGTATCCCCAAAAGAACACATGCGGCTATAATTATTTTCCTTTTCATCTCTCTCCATCCTACTTACGTTAAAAATATAAATTATTCGCGTTACAAAACGCCGAGGACAGCGCCCTCTAGCCACCCTGCGGCGGCGCCACGAATCCGGTGGCGAACTTTATCCCCGCGCTGTCCAGGGCTATTTTGAGCTTGTGGCGAACCTCACTGCAGGTTACAAAGTTGTTGGAGATAGAGGCTGTCCAGACAAATGCGCGCAGCTCCGCGCCGTAGATGCTAAGCCCGCGAACATAGATGGGCACCAGAGGTTCTGCCATATCGTCCGGCCCGCGGGTATCGACATAGTTGGGGTGGCTGCCCACCACCTCGGCCATGATTTCCATTGCCTTTTCCATGTCGGAGTCGTAGGTTATGGTCACGTCCAGGAAATTGGACGCCCGCTCCTCCACTATATTGGAGTTCTCAATCATATCTGTGTTCATTGCCGAGTTAGGGATGATTATCCGGCTATTCATGAAGGTGCGCACCACCGTGTGCCGCAGGGTGATGTCCTCCACGTTGCCGGTGATATTGCCGTTTACCAGCCGTATCCGGTCGCCGACCTCAAATGGTTTGGAGGCAGAAATCGCCACCCCGCTGATGATATTGCTCAGCGACTGCTGGGCGGCCAGAGATACACCCAGCGCCGCGATGCCTGAGCCGGTGAGTATAGTGGCAAAGACATTGTCGAAATCTGGTATCTGGTCGAGGGCAAAGACTGTACCCACAATGTAAATCATTACGAGAACCAGCTTGCGAATAATTAAAAAATGGAGCCTGCCCCCACTTTTCTTGATGACGATGGAGCTGGCCACCTTGGCAACCGCAATGGTGACCATGAAGATAAACAGCACCCGCACAAGGACAAACTGTGTCTGCGGGGATGTGAAGATTGTCTCAAACATTACGGCTCGTCCTTTCCTATGTGGCTCTGTCTCCAGGTTTGAATTTCCCGCATTCGCTCGATTATGCGGGCCTCTCGCCCCTGGGCGGTGGGGGTATAGTATTCCCGGCCTTTCAGCTCATCTGGCAGGCAGTTCATATCGGTGATAGCGTCCGCGTGGTCGTGTGCGTATTTGTATCCCTTGCCGTAGTCTAGCTCCTTCATAAGACCTGTGACTGCATTGCGCAGGTGTAATGGCACAGGCTGAGCAAGCATATCCTGTGCGTCTGCCTTGGCTGCTGCGTAAGCGTTGTCGGCGGCGTTTGACTTGGGCGCGAGGGCGAGGTAAATTACCGCATGGCTAAGATGGACATTGCACTCGGGCATACCGAGAAAGTGGCAGGCTTGGTAGGCTGCTATGCTGATCGCAAGGGCCTGGCTATCGGCAAGCCCCACATCCTCGCTGGCGAAGCGCACCGCCCGGCGGGCTACATAGAGCGGGTTTTCGCCCGCCTCGAGCATTCGGGCCAGCCAGTAGACCGAGGCTTGCACGTCGCTGTTGCGCATACTTTTGTGCAGCGCTGAGATGAGGTTGTAGTGCTCTTCGCCGGTTTTATCATAGAGTAGCGACTTCTTGCCGGTACACTGCTCGATTATCCCGTCGGTGACCACTGTGGTTTCGCCCTCCAGCGGCGAGTTTAGCACTATCATCTCAAGGGTCGAGAGGGCTACACGGGCGTCACCGTTGGCGAATGCGGCTATCATGTTCAGCTGGGAGTCCTCGACGCGGATGTCCTGGTTTCCCAGTCCCTTCTCGCTGGTGACCGCACTGCGGAGCAGGCCGGCCAGTTGCTGTGTGCCCAGCGCCTGTAGAACGAATACCTTGCACCGAGAGAGCAGCGCCGAGTTGACCTCGAAGGACGGGTTCTCGGTCGTCGCGCCAATCAGGGTTAGGCTGCCCTTTTCCACGTATGGCAGGAAGGCGTCCTGCTGGGCTTTGTTGAAGCGGTGAATCTCGTCCACAAACAGGATAGTGCGCTCGCCCATTAATCGGCTTTTTTCGGCCTGAGCCATCACTTCTTTGATTTCCTTTATTCCGCTGGTGACGGCTGAAAAGTCGACGAACCGTGCACGGGTCTTGCCCGCTATTATGCGCGCCAGCGTGGTTTTGCCTACGCCTGGCGGGCCCCAAAAAATCATAGAGCTAACCTTGTCCTGCTCAATCAGCTTGCGCAGAACTTTGCCCTCGCCCAGCAGGTGTTCTTGGCCGACGTAACCTTCCAGGGTGTCGGGGCGCAGGCGGCTGGCAAGGGGACCGTGGGTGGGGCGGTTATCGAAGAGGGATTGCTGGCTCATGGGGTATCATCCTTGTTGGTTGTGTTGCCCCGCAGGCGGCAGGGTAATGCAGGTCCGTTTGTGGGGAACGATGGCGATCGTCCCGGCTAATTCTATACGCGAATCGTTGTAGGGGACTATGACAATCGTTCCGCGGGCTTGGTGTTGTAGGGGCGGGGTTCCATCCCCGACCGCCACCGCCAGGGTCAAGTTCAAGGTCAAGAGCTTTAGGCCAAGGTCAAGACCAAATATAGAATCAGCCTGCGGGCTGGGATTATTGTACCGCTCCTGCCGCGGAGGCACTTACTTTTCTTTGCCTCGCCAAAGAGAAAGTAAGCAAAAGAAAGGCGACTGGGGGAGGACCGGGTCTGACTACTCACAAAGGACGTGCTCCGCAGACAACTCCCCCAGGCCCCCTCTGGTAGGTCAAGGGCAGGTTGGTGGGGACAGTAGGTTTGCGAACGGACGATACAGCTCCGCAGCCAACGTGTTCGTCAGTAACGGCGCAGTTTGCAGCAAACACCTCACCGCGAGAATTCCTTACCCCAAACCCGGGCTCGCATAGCGGCTGGGTTAGTTTGCGGGTAGCCAAGGGCTCGAAGTTCGAAGGCGTCTGCTGTCACTCCCGCCTCTGTTGACAAGATCGGGAGCTCGCGAGAATTACTCACAATCAAACGCTCCGGCTCTCGTTCACCTGCCCGTGGAGAGGGGGTCTGGGGGAGTTGAGAGCGAGTGCCTTTCGAGCTCTCCCGGTTCTCCCCCAGTCGCCTTTCTTTTGCTTACTTTCTCTTTGGCGATACAAAGAAAAGTAAGTGCCTCCGCGGCATGAGCGGTACAATATGCCCAGCCCGCAGGCTGATTCTATATTTGGTCTTGACCTGAAGACCTTGAACTGGACTTGACCTGGAACTGGACCTTGACCAATCGGCGCGTCGAAGTCGCCGCGCCATACAAGGGGTGTCCGTGGAAACTGGGCGGTCGGGGATGGAACCCCGACCCTACACGGGTGACGTTCGTGGCAACCCGCGGGCGGGAAAATCCCGCCCCTACAACGATTGTTAGGCTTGTGGGGATTTGCGGGACGCACGGGAGTGCGTCCCCTACAACGACAGGCCTCATGGTAAACCTGTCGGGAACCTCGACCCTATAGCGACAGGTTCGTGGAAAAAGGCAGACCGGCCCCTACTTCGCCTCCAACCAGTTGGGGCCGGCCCCAACATCAACCTTCAGCGGCACGCAGAGCTCCATAGCCCCCTCCATTTCTTCTTTGAGCAGAAGGGCAACCTTGTCCGCCTCGGCGGCAGGACACTCAACTATCAACTCATCGTGCACTTGGAGGATAAGCTTTGCGGCCAGGCCTTCTCTGCGCAGGCGCTCGAATACCTTTACCATCGCAATCTTTATTATATCCGCCGAACTGCCCTGTATTGGGGTGTTCATGGCCACCCGCTTGCCGAACTCACGGGTAGGGCGCATAGAGGCGGTCAGCTCGGGCAGGTAGCGGCGGCGATTCATTAGGGTCTGGACAAAGCCGTGCTCGGTGCCCTGCTCTACGGTGTCTTCCATATACTGGCGCACCCCCGCAAAATTCTGAAGGTAACCCTTGATATACTGGTCGGCCTCGCTGACGCTAACACCTATATCTTGGGATAGCGAAAATGCCCCAATGCCATAGACAATCCCAAAGTTGACCGCTTTGGCCCGCGAGCGCATCACGGGGGTGACCAGCTCGGGCGGCAGGTCAAAGACCTGGGAGGCGGTGCGAGTGTGTATGTCCTCATCATTTGCGAAGGCTTCAATCATTTGCTTGTCCTGGGCGATATGGGCCAGCACGCGCAGCTCAATCTGGGAGTAGTCGGCGTCCAGCAGGACATTGCCATCCCCGGCCCGGAAGAACCGACGGAGCTCACTGCCAAGCTCGGTGCGGATAGGGATGTTTTGCATGTTGGGCTCGGCGGAAGAAATCCGCCCGGTGCGGGTGAGTGTCTGCTGGAAGCTGGTGTGAATCCGACCATTGGGGCTTACGACTTTGAGCAGGCCGTCCACATAGGTAGACTTGAGCTTTGCCGCCTTGCGGTATTCGAGTATGTCGGCGATAATCGGGTGGATTCCCAGCAAGGACTGGAGCACATCCGCATCGGTAGAGTAGCCGGTCTTGGTTTTCTTCTTGGCGGGCAGCCCCAGTTTTTCAAAGAGAATTACCCCCAACTGCTTGGGCGAGCCTAAGTTGAACTCTTCCCCGGCGTGGGCGTAGGCACTGCGCTGGTGGCGTTCGATAGCCTCGTCCAGCCCGTGGCCAAATGCCTCCAGTCCCTGGGTGTCCAAGGCAAACCCAGTGCGCTCCATGTCGGCCAGCACCCGGCAGAGCGGCAGTTCGACCTCGTGGAGCAGCCGGTACTGCCCAGCCTCTGAGATGCGCTTTTCAAGCTCATCGGCCAGCGCGGGCAGCAGCGCGCAGTCTTCGAGCAGCTCGCCCCATGTGCCGAAAAAACCCGCTATGCTCAGCCCTGGGGTATTGTAGGCCGCCGCCAGCCGCTTTATCGAGTAGTCGCTGGAGGTGGGGTTGAGAATATAGCCGGCAATCTCGGCATCGAGCGCGATGTTTTTTATCTCAAAGCCGTGGGCCAGTGCGAAGTGGTGAAGCTCCTTCAGCCCGCTTGTCCGCTTGGGGGCTGGACTTTCGAGCAGCTGGCGGGCAGTCTCGGTTGCGCCGGCGTCCCAAAGGCAGACACTGTCGCCAAAAGCAGCGCAGACCGCAGCCACTTCACCTTTGTGTAGGCCAAATAGGACGTCTATCGGCTTTGTGGACGCAAGCAATTCATCCAGCAGCGGGTTGAATTTGATCTCAAATGGCCGGGCAATCTCGGTCTCTGGGGCGGGGGCGTCCACCTTCTTGACCCCAAACCGCTCAGTCAGGCTAAACAGCTCGAGGCCACTCATAAGCTCCCAAGCACGGGCGGCGGCGACATTCCCTGGCTTTAGCTGTTCGAGGGTGAGCTCGAGAGGAGCACGGCAGTCTATAATAGCCAGCTCCCGGCTGAGGTAGGCGAGCTCTTTGCCGGTGCGCAGTTTTTCCCGCAGGCTGTCGCGGATAGCCAGCTCGTCCAGGTTTTCATAGATGTTGTCAAGGCTGCCGTGTGCCTGCATCAGGCTCAGAGCGGTCTTCTCGCCCACACCGGCCACACCGGGGATGTTGTCCGAGGAGTCTCCCATCAGCGCCTTCAGGTCGATTAATTGCGCCGGTATAAGGCCATATTTTTCGTTTACGGCAGCGATGTCTATGATGTCGGCTTGCGGGCGCCCACCTTTTGTATAGGCCAACCGCACAGTTGTAGTCTCGCTGACCAGCTGGAAGGAGTCCCTATCCCCGGTGGCAATCACGCACTCGGCGCCTTCAGATCCCGCCATGCAAGAAAGGCACCCAAGCAGGTCGTCGGCCTCGTAGCCCTCCCGCTCGACAATCATAAACCCTAGCGCTGTCAGCAAGTCTTTTAGCGGTTGCAGCTGCCGGGCAAGGTCGTCAGGCATACCTTTGCGGGTGGCCTTGTAGCCCTCATACAGCTTGTGCCGAAATGTTGGAGCGCGCAAGTCAAATGCCATAGCCACGCAGTCGGGCTTAGTTTCCTGCAACAGGCTATGCAGAATTGAAAGGAAACCGTATATGCCGTTTGTCGGCATACCGTCCCGGGTGGACAGCGCCCGGATACCGTAATAGGCCCGGTTGAGGATGCTGTTTGCGTCTATTGCGAGTAGCTTCATGGGTTTTCTCCCGACTCTTGATGTTCTCTAATTTCTGAGACTTTTGATCGGATGTTGCTGTCGAAAATGCTTATACTGTTTGCCAACCTATTTTTCTTCAGGTATCTGCCACCAGTCATCGTAGAACACAGCATTGCGCGGCAGTTTAAACATAAAGGGTGTTAGAAATAAATCTCCAATGGACCCTCCTAAGTTTATAGCCGCTATAAATCTTAAGAAGCTTCCGAAATACCCGCCCAACCATAGGCCAACAAGCCAAAATCCGCCGCTAATCACCATAACGGGCAGTAGCTTGTATATAACAGACCGCCAAAAACCTATCTTACAATCAGCAAACGGAGATATTCCGTTAAGCTCAGGATTACGGTATATATAAATGTCGCCCTTGCCAATCATTGGAGCCAAGTGCAGAATCTCATGAGTAAGCAACATCACAGCTATGATAGGTATTATTATCACTGCGCTTAACGCAATTCTAATAACTGTGTTATCAATGCCACCAACCAAAGGATGCATCCACGCAGTAAGTTCGCCGTTAGTATTCAAGAACATAAATTGAAAAACAATTGCAATCACAGCTACGATTGAAAGCATCGGAGTAACAACTTTGAGATTACTCCGAATCTTATCCGGCAACCAATGTTCCCACTTTCCCGGTGGAGGCGATTCCAGCTCGGGCTTCTTAAAATACAACTTATATTGACCCATGCCACCCATCCATACACACCCTCGTGATACAAAAAATATACTGTCCAAAATATAAATACTGTTCGCTTGTAGGTCAAATTAACTGCTTAGCACCAGTCTCAATATCCAACAACCGCCGCTTAAGCTCCAGCCCATAAGCAAACCCGGTCAGCGAACCGTCAGCGCCGATCACCCGGTGGCAGGGAATGATAACGAAGATTGGGTTTTTGCCGTTGGCAGCGCCCACCGCACGCACGGCCTTGGGGTTGTCAATTGCCTCGGCCAGCTGCTTGTAGCTAGTCGTCTGGCCGTAGGGAATCTCCAGCAGCGCCTGCCAGACCTGTTTTTGGAATGGGGTACCTTTGGGGTTTAGTGGCAGCGCAGCGAAAGCGTCTCGCTCCCCGGCAAGATAAGCTTGCAAGGCTGCCAGCGATTTTTGCAGTAGAGGAGTTTCCCCACGCTTGGCACCGGCGGTGTCAACACTGCCCTCTATACAGAGGTTGGTGATGGCCTGACCATCCTCTGCGATGAGAATTTTTCCTATATCGGTATCATAAATTTCGTAATGTAGCACTAGACCGCCCCCTTATGGTATACTATATAAACGTAAAACGATTGTACCTTGTCCGGTATGCATTGTCAATCGCCGTGGGGCGGCGGCGTGTTCACATTTTCCATACATTTTCTTAAAATGGTGATTACATCTTCTTCAAACGAACTTCACACTGCCCGGCTATACTTTGGGTAGAAAAAGACGCCAAGGAGGCCACACGATGTATAACTTAAACGAAAAACCAGGCCCACAGCCGGGCCACGACGGTTGGTACGCCTCGGGGCCTGTACATAGCTCCGTGGAGAATAATAAGCCGGGCCCGCAACCAAACAGTGATGGCTGGTACGCCTCAGGGCCTGTGCGCGAGCAGGGACAAAGCAGCGGTGAATCGGCACCGCGCACATACTCATACCGCAGCACCCCACAGGCAGCCTTGCCCGGCAGACCGGTTCAGAGGCAACTGCCACCACCGCCTACAGTCTTTCCACCCACGCAGGGCAGCCGCAAAGAGCCCAAACCCAAGCGGACCCTGGGCAGAGGGCTGGTCGCCGCGCTGCTGGCGGTTTCCCTTCTGGGAGGCGTTGCGGGTGGTGGAGCGGTCACCTGGCTTTTAAACAACCAGGAAGAGCCCCCCGTCGCACAAGTGCAGCAGAACACCTTCATACCTACCATAGCCCAACCCGACACCAGAACGAACGAGCCCGCGGCGGTTCCCGCTATGGACGTGACTTACGCTGTAGATCGCGCGGCAGCAAGTGTGGTTGAGATTTCGCTGAGCACGCAGGTGCAGACCTTCTTTTGGGGGTCGCGGGAGTCTCAGAGTGCGGGCAGTGGGGTTATTCTCAGCCCGGACGGCTACATTGTCACCAATCACCACGTTATCGAGAACGCAATTGAGATATATGTGCGCACATACGACGGCAGGGAGTTCCCCGCCACCTTGATTGGGAGCGACCCGCAGACCGACCTCGCGGTGATAAAAATTGATGCCCAGGGTCTACGGCCCGCCCGTTTTGCTGACTCTGACGCCGTGCGTGTAGGTCAAACTTCTGTGGCTATCGGCAACCCGTTGGGCACTTTGGGCGGCACGGTCACCCAGGGCATTGTAAGCGCTCTTGACCGCCAGATAACCATAGACGGCCAAGAGATGACGCTTATGCAGACCTCGGCGGCGGTCAATCCCGGCAACTCCGGAGGCGGACTGTTCAACGCCAGCGGCGAACTTATCGGCGTGGTAAACGCCAAGAGCGGCGGCATGGATATTGAAGGCTTGGGCTTTGCGATTCCCTCGAACATAGTGACTAAAATTGTCGACGATCTTATGAACCACGGCTATATAACCGGGCGCCCCGAGCTGGGCATCCAGGTAGTGCAGATCGACGACCTCGACGCGGCGGAGTACCATGGTGTGAACGGCCTTGGCATATTCGTTATCAATGTTACCCGAGAGAACGGCCTTGCGCCCGGCGACCAGATATTATCCATCGATGGTGTGGAAATTGAGGAAATATTCCAGGTTTCCGACGCGGTCCAGTCCGCTGGGGTAGGCGGACGGATGCGAATAACCGTTATTCGGAATGGCGAGACCATAATCGTCAACGCGATTGTCGGCGAGCGAGCGCCCGAACTTGTAAGCAGCTAATAGTTCTCATAGGCCGGACACTTAGACATATCGCAGGGGCGGAATTAAATTCCGCCCCTGCGTTTTGAAAAAATCCCCCTGCGTAACCTATTGCTCGTAACGCTGCGTAATGATGTAAAGTCAGGGCAAGGAGGTGATATTCTATGTCAAAGTACACGACCGGAGAAATGGCAAAGCTGTGTAACGTGTCGGTGCGAACAGTGCAGTTTTACGATACCAGAGGACTGCTGCATCCGTCTGAGCTCACAGAGGGCGGCCGGCGGCTGTACACCGACGACGACCTGACTAAGCTTAGGCTTATCTGTACCCTTAAGATCATTGGCCTTTCGCTCGATTCCATCAAAGGGATTTTAGAGAGCAAGTCGTCTGGAAAGGTTTTGTCGCTGCTGCTTGACGAACAAATGAAGCTGCTCAGCGACGAGATTGAAGAGCGACGCAACCAGCTTGAAACGATTAAGACCATCAGGGATTATGTCAGCAACAGCGCCACTATCCCGGTCAATACTATCGGTGACATAGAGCACATGATGGAAAACAACAAGAAGGTGCGCAGCAGGTTCAGAAGGCTAGTCGTCAATGCGTGTATAATTTCCATACCGCAGTATTCGTTTTTGGCGTGGTGGATTTTTGGAGGGCCTTGGCTGCCGTTTGTGATTTGCTTTTTGGTCAACATTCCAATTGGCATACTGCTGGCAAAGCATTACTTTAAAGACGCGGCGTTCATATGTGCCGAGTGTAACAGTGTGTTCAAGCCGGCCTTCAAAGATGTTCTGCGCACCAGCGGCACGATAAAGGCCAGGTGGCTTACCTGCACCGAGTGCGGTCACGCCGGGTACTGCGTTGAAGTCTACGCCAAGAACGAGGCCGCCGACCCCATATAAAGCGCGCGCTTGGAGCACAAAGAGCTGCCACTCAACCCGAGTGGCAGCTCTTTACTATTTCTTTACGACTTGTAGTTCGGCTTTTAGTGCCTGTGACTACCCCTGTGATTCTTTTTCTTTAGCAAAGCAGTCGCTGCAGTAAACCGGCCTGTCCTCGCGGGGACGGAAAGGCACTTTGGCCTCGGCACCGCAGGCGGCACACTGCGCGGTGAACATCTCGCGCTCGGCCCTTGCATTGCTCTTGCGTTGATCGCGACAGGTCTTACAGCGCTGGGGCTCGTTTACAAAGCCTCTTTCGGCGTAAAACTCTTGCTCCCCGGCGGTGAATACGAACCCGGCACCGCATTCCTTACAGTTTAGCTCTTTGTCTGAGTACATTTGCTACCTCTCCTACTGCATAGTTTTACCCGAGGATCGAAAAACGCCAAGACCCCACTCTTTTGGGGGACACCCGCCTTCTGTGCCAAGGGCATTATTTACAGCCAGCTCGGCTGAAAACCTGGATTAAGAACCTGCATTCATGGGCGGCGGACCCAAGGCCCCCACCGGACTAAGCGCCTTCTCGCGGTAAGGCCGCCACAAAAACCACGAAGAAACGCAGCGGTCAAACCCGCAGAACTTTATAAAATATGAACACAGGGTGCTTGCATCGTATCTCCTATAGGCAGGAGACCGCAAACTTGACCCAAGTTGCAATAGAATACCGCCAAAGCGGCTTGTACTCAGGGTAGGCAACACTTCGGCCCGCCTCGACGGTGAGTCCGAAAAATGGAAGGTTTTTGAAGTCAAATATGTATATTCGACAGTCTACCCTAAAACCTTGGAAATGTCAAGAGATTTTTGTATAACTGATGAGCAATTGTTCGTGTTTTGTCAAACGCCGGTCTTTGCTTGCTTTGGCGGCGTCTTACGGTCAATTAATCGTGTTCAGGGCCGAGGTGCACGCGGGGCAGCGGGTCGCGCTTTTGTGCAGCGTGGTCATGCAGAAAGGGCATGTGTGCTCGGGTTCGGGTTCCTCTTGCTTTTGCTCGTTTGCGGAGAGTAGTTTGTTCATTGCCCTAACGATTAGGAAGACCACCAGCGCCAAGATGAAAAAATTCAGCACGGAAGTGATGAACGCGCCGTACCTCAAAGTGACTCCGAAGATGCTCCATTCCAGGGCGTCAAAGTTTTGCCTGACGAACAGGCCGATGATTGGGGATAGAATATTCTCTGACAGCGAAGAGATTACGTCTTGGAAGACAAGACCAATCATCATGCCTACGGCAAGGCTGACTACATTTCCTCGCAAGGCGAATTCTTTGAACTCTTGCAAAAATCTTTTCATGGCTTAATCTCTCCCAAGATAAGTTTTACGCTATGCCTCAACGCCTTTGACAAGCTGCACCACACACTCGACATGTGCTGTCCGCGGAAACATATCTACTGCTCTGCCCTTCACCGCGCGGTAGCTTTTTTCGGCCAGGATGGCGCAGTCCCTTGCCAGGGTGGCGCTGTTGCAACTCAGGTAGACGATTTTTGCGGGGGCTATATCCGCCAGCTGCTCGATGGTCTCGTTGTCAAGGCCCCCCCGCGGTGGGTCGACTATGATGGTATCCGGGCGGATGCCCTGCTCGCTGAGCTCCCGGGCGGCCTGGGCGGCGGTCGCGCAGATAAACTGTGCGTTTGTGATACTCCCAAGCTCTGCGTTGCGGGTCGCGTCCTCCACAGCCTGGGACACGCTCTCCACACCGATTAAGCTGCCTACCTGCCCAGCCATCGAAAGACCGATTACGCCGGCACCGCAGTAAAGGTCGAGCAAGATGTGCCCTGGGCTTGGCTCCGCGTACTCGAGGGCGATTTTGTAGAGCAGCTCAGCGGCAGCGCGGTTGACCTGGTAAAAGCTTTGTGGAGAAAGCCGAACCCGCACGCCGGCTAAAACGTCCTCGATTGCCGGGGGGCCGGATACATGCCTGGTGTGGCGCCCCATGATGACGTTTGTCTTCTCCCGGTTGCGGTTGACGTGGAAGGAGAGCGGGCCGGGGCAGAGCAATTCCAAGCGCTGAGCAAGCTCTTCGGCGAATGGCAGGGCTTTGCCGTTGATTACCAGGCATACAAGGGTTTGGCCGCTCATTTCACCGTGACGGATGCAGATCTGGCGCAGAAGGCCGGTGTGTGCCGTCTCGTCGTAGGGTGGTATACCCTTCTCCTGGCAGAAAGCGCAAACCGTCCGGCAGATGCCGGCAAAGAACTCGGGGTGCAAAAGGCAGTCGTCCACCGGAATTAGGGTGTGGGAGCGCGGGGCAAAGAAGCCGGTGCGCACCCGGCCCTCGACCAGCCGGACAGGGTACTGGGCCTTGTTGCGGTAGCGCAGCTCCCTTGGTGATGGGATTATTGGCTCCCACTCGGGGTGCAACTTACCGATGCGGGCAAGGTTTTCGCTCACCCAGTTTTGCTTTATTTCCAGCTCGGTGGAGTAATCAATGTGGCGCAGGGCGCAGCCGCCGCACCGGCCAAAGGCTGGGCAGTCGTTCTCCACCCGCTGGGTCGAGGAGGTGAGCAGCTTCTCTAGCCGCGCGTGAGCATACCCTGGGTGTACCTTGAGGATTTTAGCCTCAATCTCGTCTCCCGGGGCGGTGCGCGGCACGAAGACTGCGCGGCCATCGACTCGGCCTACTCCGTGGCCTTCGTGTGTCAGGCCGGTTATTGTAAGGTTTGTAATGTCGTTTTTTTGCATATCTTTTCCTCTTCAATTAGTAGATATCGATAAACTGCGTTAGGACACAGGCCTGGCTTGCCATACAATCGTTGCCATTATACCCCATCCCGTCGCGTTTGTAAAACTATTCTCTAAGTGCAATTTTGCCAATTACGCCTTGTGTTCATGCGGGTTTTGTACTATAATGTTTGCAGAATGATGTAGCTATAGAAGGGTGGGGCCGAGCAGAGCAGCAAGGAAAAGTTGGGGGAGAGTGTTTGGCGGTGTACCTAGTTTATATTAGATGAATCCTGTAGGGACGACCGCCCTCTGTCGTCTGCGCTTCCAATTTGCGCTATAATAAAAAAGCAGACGATCGAGGGCGGTCGTCCCTACTGTGCTACATCCATAAGCGTTACCCACAGCTCGGCGCAAAAAAGACACTGAAGGAAAGGAGCACTACTATAATGGCAACTTACCGCGAAATGAGCAAACAAGAACTTGAGGCTCTGCTCTGCGATCTGCAAAAAGAATACGAGGGCTACAAGGCTAAGGGGCTGAAACTTGACCTAAGCCGCGGCAAGCCTGACAAAGCTCAGCTTGAGCTGAGTATGCCTATGTTGGATGTGCTGAGCGCCGCCGACGTCCTGGCCGGCGAGGACGGCACCGACGCCCGCAACTACGGCGTCCTCGATGGGCTGCCCGAGGCTAAAAAGCTGATGGCGCAAATTCTTGAGCTCGCGCCTGAGCAGGTGTTTGTGGGGGGCGCTTCCAGCCTCAACCTGATGCATGACTGCATGGGGCTGGGTTTTCTCCACGGATACCCCGGCGGGAATGGCGGATGGTACAAAGAGGGCAAAGTAAAGTTCCTCTGCCCAGCGCCCGGTTATGACCGGCATTTTTCGGTCACCGAGCACTTCGGCATTGAACTTGTCAGCGTGCCCATGACCGGCGAAGGGCCCGACATGGCCGAGGTCGAGCGTCTGGTGGCCGACCCCGCGGTAAAGGGTATCTGGTGCGTGCCCAAGTACCAAAACCCACTGGGGCTCACTTTCTCGGATGAAGTCGTGCGGGCATTTGCCCGGCTCTCCCCCGCTGCCGGTGACTTCCGCATATTCTGGGATAACGCTTACAATGTTCACGACCTTTACCCCGGCGAGGGCGACCAGCTGCTAAACCTAATGGACGAGCTGAAGGCCACCGGCAAAGAAGACATGGTGCTGATGTTCTCTTCCACTTCAAAGATAACCTTTGCAGGGTCGGGTATCTCGGCTATTGGGTGTTCGGCCGCCAATATGGCGTGGGTTAAGAAGCACTTCGGCTTCCAGATTATTGGCTACGATAAAGTAAACATGCTGCGACATGTCAAGTTTCTGCCGGATATAGCGGCGGTTAAGTCGCATATGGTCAAGCATGCCCAGCTACTGAGGCCTAAGTTTGAGGCCGTGCGCAACACACTTGAAGACAACCTCGGCGAGACCGGAGTTGCCAGCTGGACAAATCCCAGGGGCGGGTACTTTGTCTCCCTGGATATTTTGGAGGGCTGCGCTGTCCGCACGATTGCTCTATGCAAAGAGGCCGGCGTTGTGATGACCGGCGCGGGGGCACCTTTCCCCTACGGCAAGGACCCGGAGGACAAGAACATTCGCATTGCGCCGTCGTTTGCCCCGCTGGGCGAAGTCAAACAAGCAGCCGCGCTGCTTTGCCTGTGTGCAAAGATTGCCTGCGTGGAGAAGCTGCTGGGGTAGAAACCAACTAAAAATTAATGGCCTGATAGCAAACTGCGAGAGGTGCGGGCGAACACAGTTCGCCCCTACAACGCAATTAGTTTAAGGGACTGTGCCTGCTGCGCGATTTTTGCGCAACTGGCACAGTCCCTTTGGTCTTTGGGCCGAGAGCTTGTCCCCTAGCCGCTGCCTTTATTGCCCATTTCCTTTTGCACTAGCACGCAGAGCTCTATCATTGCTTTGAGGCTCTCCTGGGAGCGCTTGAGTCGTTTTTCGACCGCCGAGCGGGAGATACCCAGCTCTGCTGAAAGTTTGCGAAAGCTCAGTCCCAGGTTGTACCGCATATGTAGCGCCTCCCGCTGCTTCTCGCTGAGCCGGGTCATTGCAACCCTGAGCGCCACTCGCCGACAGAGTTCTTCGCGGCCGTTGTCGTCCCGGCGCAGGTGGCGGGGCAACAGGTACTCCGGGGTGCTGGGGTCGGGGTAGAAGTCGAGCTCGCCAAAACTCGTATTTGACATGCTCGCCACCTCATCTCGACTGGGGGCCGGCGTCGCGGAAGTGCTGCATACCTATCCCGTACAGCGCTTCCATTCGGCTGAGCAAATCCATCCGGGGTTGGCGCTTGCCGCTCTCGTACCCATGCAGCGTTGACGTCCCAATGAGCAGCTTGTCCGCAGCTTGTGCTTGCGTAAGCCCCGTGTTCACCCGCGCAGCACGCAATGATATTTTTGCATTTATTATCATTTACGTCACCTCCTGATTGCATTATAGCAAGATCAGGTGGCTTAGTCAAGTATGTTTGCAATTTACCATTGCTTTCATGTTGTTATTTGTATAAAATATTGCAGGTTGTACGCATTGATTTGTTATTGCTATTATGGCACAATGTACGCATATAGTTAACGGACTTGAAAATTGCCGCAAGGGTTGGGTGGCTTTTGAGTTCAAGGTCTAACGTCGTAGGGGCCGCTTCCCTGCGCGTCCTGCCTTTGACCACAAACCTATCGCCGTAGGGGCGGAGTTCCATCCCCGACCGTCTGGGTCAAGTTCAAGGTCTTGATTTTGATTCGCCTACGGACGAGGATAATGTACCGCTCCTGCCGCGGAGGCACTTACTTTTCTTTGTCTCGCCAAAGAGAAAGTAAGCAAAAGAAAGGCGACTGGGGGAGTTGTTTGCTCCAAGTTCAGTCGCAAACAACTCCCCCAGACCCCCACTAGTAGATCAAAAACAGGTGGGTGTGGGCGGCAGGTTGGTTCTATAGATGATACAGCTCCGCAGCCAACATGTTCGTCAGTAACTGCACAGCCAGCAGTGAGTACCTCACCGCAAGAATTCCTTACTCTAAACCCGAGCTCGCATAGCGGCTGGGAAAATTCGCGGGCCGCCAACGGCTTAAATTCAACCTAGCGGTGAGGTATATTTTTCTGATGATGTTATGGAACGGCTGGAATGTATCGTCGACCGATTGGAAAGCGTCATCAAAGAGGTTGCTATTGTTGATCATACTGACGATGTCGCATAATGGTACCATTAACTTAGAACGCTAATGCCTAAATAGAGCAAGAGGCTATCTATCCAATAGCCTCTTGCTCTATTTTGCTTTCGTAATATCTGGGTATAATATTTATTTTTTCTTGTCTTTTGGATACGGTTCTTTTATGTGTGTTCTACCTAAAAGATAATCAACACTTGTCCCATAAAAATCCGCAAGCTTTGTTAGCGAGTCTGCTGTGATTGGGATAACGCCATTTTAGTATTGAGAGTATGTATTTTGCGCAACATTTAATACCGCGGCTAACTCCCGCTGCTTTGTATCTGTATCCTCTCGCAAAGCCTTTATATTGTGATAAATAATCATACCGTCACGCTTTAACGTATTTCAAATAACTTGCCGACTTCAACGCCAATCACCTCATACCAATCTTACGGTTTGCCATTCGGGCCGTTTGCTCTAAATATACTTCGCGGTGTTAGTAATCAATGAGTGTATATTGTCTTTCAAATCGTCAGGCAACTTCCTATATCCAGCTATAATTTCCGTTTCCCTGTCACTCACTTGTATCGGGCCTGAATAATCGATTTTTCCAATCAGGTAGTCAATAGAAGTGTCAAAATATTGAGCAATCTTTATAAGCGTTGCAATATCAGGCTCATAGTTTTCATTTTCATAGTTATGAATAGCAGTTTGCAATACATCGAGCGCATCGGCTAATTTTTGTTGGCTAAGCCCCTTTTCTTGACGTAGTTCTTTCAACCTAATCACTATATCACTACTTTCTACAATAGCTATGGCTTAATTGTAGATTATATTTGACAACATGGATAATGCTCATTTCTAATTGATATGCTATAATTAATGATGTCAACTCATTAATTAAGGATGGTACGATAGTTATGTTTGATATAAAAAAGCACCGTTTATCAAAGCAAGATGCGATAATCATCATTGACTGTATTATTCTGATTATCGTATTGCTGATTGTAAGCCCACATCTGCCCGATACGAGGGCGGGGGCAATCAGGAGAGAATTGGCTAGACAGAGGCACGATGTCGAGCATGTGGATTTTGAGTTTGTTAGAAATAGAGAGGGGGCCAGAGGCTGGATTTTCCAGTCGTCTGTTCCGCTATATTTTGATGGCCGTTATGTGAGCCAATGGTCGGTTGTCAGCTATAGCATGGGCGTTGGTTTGCGGCATATCCGATATTTTGTGGAGCCTTATCCGCTGCCGGCCGTAAGTAAAAACCCCCTGGATGCGTGTCCAAGGGGGTAATGGCTAGAGGCCGGTGTTTTCCATCCTCAAGGTTAGGTTAATGCGGATGTCCGCGTCAGGGTAGCGCTCGCGCCAACCATAGGCTTCCCATTCCTGCACGGTTCTGAAGTTTCGAGCCAGCCTGTTGCCCAGGCCCAGAAGGTCGGCGCGGTACTGGTTTTGCAGGGCGTCCACAAGAACTTCCATGTTGCGAAGGCACTCGCGGCGGACGTACTCGGTCAGAGCGTCCTGGTTGTAGCCGGCCCCCGCGCGGATGTGTTCAATGTTGCCCCGCAGATGTACGTCTATCTCAAATGTCGGGGTGTCGCCCACCAGGTAAGCGCGGGTTCTTCCTCGCTTTGTGGGCATGATGGAGACGGTTATGGTGTCGTCCGGGGAATTCGGATCGGGCAAGTTTAGGATTTTTTTGGTCTTGCTTTTGGTCAGCATGGCCAGGGTCTGGGTCTCGAAGGAATCCAGCGCGCCGACCATCTTTTGCCCGCTGAAAATCGCGAGACCGGATACCTGGGTGTGGTTCTGTCCTGTAAGCGGCGCGCGCCCGGGCAGGTAACCTCTGCTCACCGGCTCCTGCGATTGAGCCTGGCCGGCAGGGTCTTGCTCGCTGCCGCCTTGGTTGCCGCCGCCTTCCCCGCTGTTTTGGCCGGCTTCTTCTTTGGCTTTTATGGCCACACCGCCGTACATGGCCGCTGCGTCCATATCCTTTGCCTGTAGGCTCATCATGAAGTCAAGTAGCTGCATGGGGCGGTAATAGGCGCTAAAGTTTGCCTGCTCGAGCAGCAAGTCCTCTTGTCTCAGCGGGTCGATGGCCGGGTTCTCTACCCGCGCTGCGATGAACTCGGCGGCGCCGGTCTTGGAAATTAGCACGTTTGTGTTGTTGCGCATCTGCTCGTAGCGGCCGGATGAGAATATATGCCGCAGGGCGTCGTCGCGGGCAAGTTCCTCTGAAATAACCAGGGTTTTGGTCGAAAAGAGTGAGAGCGGGCCAGCTAACGTTATGCCAAATAGACTCATGGCCCCGGCTACAGTGGACGCCTTGGCCGAGACCACCGCGTAGTCCCCCTGGCTCTCTGCGCCGCCGATGTTGGTCTGGGTGACCGGGTATGCCACGCTTACCAGGATTTGGTCTCCCTCGGCTTTGTCTAGGCCCAGCATTATAACAAATGTGTGGTCTTCGAGCTCCTGTTTGTCCCAGCAGCCGCCGAAAAGGCAGAGGCAGAGCACCAGTGCAAGCAGCTTGGCCCTTATCTTACTTTTCATGTTTAGGCGACCCCCTCAACAAACTTATCGCGAGCAACAAGAGCGGCACCCCAAGCACGAAGACTATACTGTACCGCCGTGTTATTGCAAAGTAGCGACTGGTGAGGTCGAACAGGTTGGCAGGTATAAGCGCCACCACGAAGACAATACCGGTGCAGGCGACTGTGAGTATTTTAGGTTGCACCCGACCGAACGCGACGCCTGCACTTTTGCGGGCGGCGTACAGCCCAATGCAGGCAGTCAATGCCAGCGAAAATATCAGGAAGAAGAGCAAGAACGACTCGAAGCGGTAGAAGAATCGGTTGTAGTAAATCGACTTCCCCATTTCCATAAACCCGCTGACCATACCGGAGGCGATGGTGGAGGAGAACATCATAACCAGGCAGAGGAAGAACAGCACCCAAAGAATCCCGGAAATCCCTATGGCCAACGCCCCTGATTTGCGCAGCTTGGCGGTGCTCTCAAAGTTGGGAGCAAACAGCGCGAGGACGAGCACACCCTCGACCATGCCGGCGGAAATCAGTGCGCTCCGGCCAATACTGCTGGCCCCGTTGCCGTACAGGGGGAAGATGTAGTCTGGGTTGTAGCGGTTGAGCCCTAGGATAAGGATGAACGCAATCCCTGCCAGGATGAGGACAAAGAACGTCCCGGCGCTCTTGGCAATGGCCTTGCCTCCGAAAAAATTCATAGTGAAGGCGCTGAGCGCGATCAGCCCGACTACGACATATAAAGGCGTAAGGCTCATTCCGTAGGTTTTAAGGATTTCGGCCCCCTCCCGAACCCAGAGGCCGGTGTAGATACAGAAGTAAACGGCCAACAGCAGGCTGTAGAATATCCCCACGCCCCTGCCCAAAACGGCCCCGGCAGCCGCTAAAATATCTTTGCCCGGGTACCTGCCCAGTAGTACCGTTACCAGTAAAAACACGCAGAGAACGGCCAGATGCCCCAACAAAACCGACATCCAGGAAGCGCCTGCGCTGTGCTCTATAATCATGGCGGGGGCGGTAAAAAACAGCCCCGGCAGGGTCAAAAAGGCGGCGAGGGCAATGCCGTCGTAGGGGCGGAGCTTGAGGTTGTCCATTTATGTGACCATTCCTTTCGCGGGTGGGCGCAGAATGTAGGGGCGCGCATTGCGCGTCCGAAAAAATTTTACCCACACATGAAATTTTTATGGGACGCCCTGGCCTTGCAGGAAATACTACGGACGGCCAATGGCCGCCCCTACTTCCACTTGCGCGAAATATTCGGCTGGTACTCGGGGCGCTGGGTGTTCAGCTCGGGTGGGCGGCTCTCAAAATTCCAGACCGGTTTGCGCGGGAAGAAAGACGTGCCTCCCGAGAACGGCGGGTTGACAAAATCCCTGCCCAGCGAGGTCAGGCTGCTCAGGTAACCCACCAGCAGCACAAAGGCAATGCCGACCCCAAAGAACCCGAAGAACCCCGCGCTGATGAGAAATACAACCCGCAGCAACCTCACAGCAAACGAGCTCTGGTACTGCGGTATCGCGAAGTTGCCAAGTGCGGTGAAGGCAATTACCACCACACAGATTCGGCTGACAAGACCGGCCGAGACCGCAGCCTCGCCCAGGATAAGGCCGCCGACAATTCCGATAGTGCTGCCAAGCGGGCCGGGTATGCGCTCGCCGGCCTCGCGAATCATTTCGAAGGCAATTTCCATCAGTAACAGCTCAAGCATGGCGGGGTAAGGTATGCTAAGCCGGGACTTGGCTATGGAGACCAGCAACCCGGCAGGAATCATTTCGGGGTGGAAGGTGGTGGCCGCCAGGTAGAGCGCGGGCAACAAAAGCGCGGTCAGTACTGCCAAAATACGAGTAAATCTGATTGCAGAAGCATAAGGGGTGCGCAGAGCGCTCTCCTCGCTGGTCTTGAGTATCGAGAACATGTTGACCGGGGCTACGATAACCCGGGGGCTGCCGTCAACGATTATCACAACGCGGCCCTGCATGAGCAACGCGGCGGCGTTGTCCGGTCGCTCAGTGGTCACCAGTGTCTGGAAGAGCGACGAGCCGTTGTCCTCGATGAACTGCTCGACCATCCCCCCGCTCTGGACAAAGTCGGTATCCAGGCCGTTTAGCCGGCGCTTGACTTCGTCCACCAGGGCCATGTCCACGATGCCGTTTAGGTACATGACACCGCAGGTCAGGTTGTTTATTTTGCCGACTTTCAGCATTTCGGTGGTCAGCCCCTGGTGCTTGATTATCCTACGCAGCAAGGTGGTGTTGGTGCGCAAGTTCTCGTTGAAAGCCTCTTGGGAGCCTACAATCGAGTTTTCCACCTGAGGCTTGTCCACTCCGCGGGCAGCAAAGCCTTTGGTGTCGCAGACATAGCAGGTGCTCTCGCCATCCAGGCAGACCACGCTGTCCCCGGTTAAAACCGCTCCAATGGCTTTGTCTAAGTCAGTTTCCGACTGTGTGGTACCCACCTGGAGTATGTTTTGCAGGTTATACCCGGCACTGCTCATATTGAGCAATGGACGCAAGATAAAGTCAGCGATTTTGTCGCTGCTGGCCATGCCGTCTATGAAGACCACAAAGGCCTCTTTGCCCGCGAACTGGAAGTCCCGGAAGACGATGTCCTTGTTTGCAGGGAAGTTGAACGCCTGTTCAAAAGCCTGCCTGTTTACCGCAATATTGGTCGCTATGATTTGCATAAGATTTTTTCCTTTGCGCCGCACCTAAAGCTGTGATTAGGGTACCAAAATCCGACGCGGGTATGTCTGGGAGAATTTAGAGACGACAAAAAAGCCGGAACATCGTGTTCCGGCTTGCGTCTCTTGCTCTTGCTATTATTTGGATAGAAACTTCAGCAACTTTAGCTCGTCTTGTGTTGAGAGTTTGCCTATCGGCTCTTTGCCATTAAGCACAGACAGTGGAAAGCTTATAGGAGTCCCGGTGTCCACATATGATAGCTTATCTAGCCCTGCCTTCGACCAGTCGGTTATCTTAAAGTATACTGTTTTTATCTGTTCATTTTTGTTTTCATATTGTGTTGTGATTTTGTAGGCTCTAACATTACCATAGCTTAGCGCATAGACCAGTATAGGGCGCTTTTTTCCTCCACTTCACCACGAAAGATAAGTGACGAAATTTCAAAAGGCTCCATTACCCATTTACCGCCCAGTCGTAAATATCTGGGTGCAAAGCTTTGTCAATGACAATATTCCCTTTTTCGTCCGCTTCAAGTTCGATCACTGGAGCGTTCTTGCGCTGTATCGCCTGCAAAATCTGTTCGTGAATCGTAGGCTTTACAGCCGGCTGAAACGGCAGGCGGCGCTCAGCTATAATCTGCCTGAAAAACATATCTATCGCCGTTGTTTGGTCAAGGCCCATCCGCCCTAAAAGCTGCGTGGCTTGATCTTTTACGTCGGTGTCTATTTTTACGTTTACGTTTGATTTAGCGCCTGCTATAACTATCACCTCGTAAAAATCATATCATACTATAACGCCGACGTCAACAATCTAGCGTTACAATATATTATATTTTGCACTCAAAACCGCAGCGACATCCCGCTGCCTGTACGCTCGTCCGGACGGCGCTCGAAGCCGTACTGCTCGTAAAAGTCCTCTATCCCCGGCATCGCAAGCAGGCTGGCTATCGCACCGGGGACTGCGTTGCGCCGCAAGTACGCCATAATCCGCTCCATAATTTGGCGGCCAACACCCGAGCCCTGGTACTCCGGCGTGACCATTACGTTGCCCACGTAGAAGGTTATAACCTGGTCGCCAAGCACACGCCCCATACCCACCAGCTGCTCCCCCGCAAATGCGCAGACGCAAAATGGGGTTTGCTCGAGGCTGCGCTGGGCCGCCTCCAGGGGGAATGTTGCCCAACCCACACTTTGGCGCAGAGCCATCCACTGCTGGGCGGTGGGTATTTTTTCTTCGATGGTATATTGCATGTGTGTTTAACCCTTTCGTGGGTACGGTTTTTCTTGGGAAGTCCTATCCATCAAGTAATCCAAGCTAGTATCAAAGTAGTCGGCCAATACAGTCAGATTTTCGACAGTTGGAACTCGCTCACCGTTTTCGTATTTCGAAAGCAGCGCCTGGTCTATGCCAGTGCGCATCTGTAAGGTAAGTTGAGTTATACCATGTTTCGTCCTAAGATTTTTCAAACTTTCCACATTATCACCCTGCAATATTATGACAGGATGACATATTGACATTCATGACAATTTGTCATATTATATGTTTATACAAAGTTTTAGAAGGTATTCTTTTTGTGAGTACAATCATTTCTGGTTGGTTAGGCCAAGTATATAGTCAGTCGTCGTATTGTAGTACCCTGCCAGCTTTATTACTACCCACACAGGTACCTCACGATCACCGTTTTCGTACCTTCTATAAACCACACGGTTCATGTGCAAGTATTCGGCAATTTCAGCTTGCGTTTTGTCCGCATCCTCACGCAAATCGCGTATTCTTTGAAAGTGCATGTTGGTCACCTCTTGACAAGGATACCAAATGGAGTCATAATGTAGTACAAAATGAAACCATATAGTTTCTACAAATCAATAAGGTGATATTATGTCCGATTATAAGCAGATGTATTTTGCAATGTTCAATGCCGTGAGCAACGCCATTGAGATTCTACAGAAAGCCCAGCAAGCAGGGGAGGACGCGTACATCGAAGATGCTTGCAAAGAGCTGATGCCACCAGATGCTGAACATGCGGATTAGTAAGGCCAAGTATAGCATTTAGCCGCGCAGTCGGTCAAGTGGCGAGTGTACGGAAAAGGCCAGCCCCAATGCGGGGCCGGCCTGGCGCTTTCATATGCGTGCATCAGCCTTCTATGGTTGGAATACCTCCACGGTGGTGGTGGCTCTGGCCCCGCCCAGAGTGATTGTGATAACGGCGGTACCTTCGGAGTGGCCCTCTACCCTGCCGTTTTGGTCAACAGTTGCCACCGCTGTGTTGCTGCTGCTAAAGGTTGCCCCTGCAGGGTTGGGCTCAGCAACGAACTCGAGGTCAAGGCTCTCCCCCTCTAAGAGGAAGTGGAAATCCTCTAAGAAGTACAGGGTTATCGAGTCATCGAGCTGTTCGTCATCCTCTGGGTCATCATCTTCGGTTTCGTTGTCTGGCTCATTGTCTTGGGTGCTGTTGTCTTCGTCCTGTGTGTCATTGTCATTACTGTCACTGGGCGGCGGTGTTCCTCCACCTGCCGGGCCGCCTGGACCGTTGCCCACTGTCTGGCTACCTGTGGCTGAGCGCCCGGTATGAGCGGCCGCTATTCCGTCGGCGAGGCCGTTTGCAATGCCCACCGCTATCGCCCGCTGGTAGTGGGGTTGAATAAGCTTTTCGTACTCGCTGGGGTTGGTCATAAACCCGCCCTCGACCAGCACACTTTGGAACTGAGCCGACAGGGTAATGTGGTAAAAGCTCTGTCTCGCGCCCCGGTTTGTTGTACCCAGCGCTGCGCTGACATGCCGAGAAATCGCGCTCGCCGTAGTCGCGCCGTAGCTGTAGAAGTAGAAGGTCTCGGTGCCTCTGGAGGCCGAATTCGTGCTGGCGTTGTGGTGGACAGAGACAAAGATATCCGCCTCAAAGTTTTCGGCTTGAGCCACTCGGTTTTGGAGGCTTGGGTTGCTGGAGTTGTCGATAAGCAACACGCTTGCGCCGCGCGCGCGCAGCTCTTGGGCCAGGTTGTCTGCAACGCGCCTGTTGATTACGGCTTCGGGGTAGGCGGTCAAGAATCCTAGTGCGCCAGGATCGTTGCCGCCGTGGCCGATGTCTATGGCTATCCGCGCCCCGCTCAGGGAGGCCGGGGGCGTGTTGAACCTAAACGCCAGGTTTCCGTTTGCGTCATAGTAGGCACGGTAGCCCATAAAGCCGCCGTTGCGCACCAGGGTCAAGGTCATGGTGTCGCCACCCGACCAGCTTACAGAGCTGAACATCGGGTTGGAGTCGAGCTGGGTGGTGCCGCTCGGGACGCTCGCCGTGTGGGCAAACTGCACGACAAACTGGCTGCCGGTGTACCGTACACTGTAAGTGACCTGCTGGGCGGTGTTGACCGTAACGTATGTAAATCTGCCCTGGGTTGAGACAGTCAGGCCGTGTATCGTGTTCTCCGCGACAAAGTTGTCGGTGGCTTGGATGTCACCGCTTGCCACCCGCAACCCGGATGCCAGTACCCGGTAGCGGTAGGTGTTTCCGCGGCGGCTGGTGTAGGTTATCTCGTCGCCCACCGCGTAGTCCATAGCCCCGCGCGGAAGCGGGAAGAAGTTGGCACTTGGGATGTTGTTCAGTGTGTTTGGCGGATATGTACGTGCCTGGGCGGCTGTGACAACCACCGGTACCCCGTCGGAGACCGGCACCCTGCGGTTGACCCGCACGGTGGCTCCGGTGCGGCTTTCGCTGTGGCCGTGCGCGGCGGCGGTCACGGTTATCGCGCCAAGGTTTTGCTCGCTCGCGGTGCCTGCCGGCGTGGTGAAGGTACCGGTAAACCGCCTGAAGTGGGAGACACGCATAGCCTCGTCCTGGGCGGCTTCGTCGACTGTCATGGAGACGTTGACACCGTTAATGCGGGCAGAAACGGTCGCGTTCTGATAGGCGACAGCCGAGATTGTCAGCTGCATGTTGCCGTCGATGGCTATGTTTCCGGTGGGGGAAGCTTCCCGCAGAATCTCGATATTGCGGGTTATGTTGTAGGTGATTGTTCTGGCCTTGTGCTCGAATGTGAAAGTGTTCAGTCCGGCGCTCAGCTCCATGTTAATTGTGAAATAGCCGTTGGCGTCGGTGGTGGTTATCGCGTTGCCGTTGACAGTCAGCGGGAAGTTGGGGTCGGAAGCGCCGCTGAACCTTACCATCGGCTCGTTGGTAGTAAAGGTTGTCTGCGCCGGTGAGACCATGGTAAGTTCGGTGAGGATGTGCTGGGTCTCCACTTCGCCCTGGTAGTAGCCGACTAATACGGCACCTGCGCCGTCCTGATTTTCAACCAGGCTGCCCAGGCTGTTGAAGATGCTGCCCGAGAACCCGCTGATTTCCGAGGCACGGATAACTTGCTGGGCAAGCTGGTCGGGGGAGGCCCAACCCGCGCTCTGAGACTGTATATTGCTGGAGGCGTGCACCACGTACAGGGGCATTCCCTGACTGCGGGCAAGCTCGCCCCACCAGCGGACAACTTCTTCAAACGGAGCGTTGCTGTCGGTTAAGGAGGCGAAGGCCTCCACAGCGATGAAGTCCACCGCACCCTGTTGCACAAATGCCTTGGTGTCGGCGTTGCCGGTGCTAAGGGCGGTAAATGCGGCGCTGGTGGCGGAACCATACGGGTTTTCACTGTCGTTCTCCCAGACAGGGTCGGCCAGTAAGCCGATTTTTACGCCCGGCGCGTAGCTGCGCACAACCTGCGATACGGTGCTAACCACAGCCGCCGGAGACCCGCGCAGATAGTTTTCAAAACCAATGGCCCCACCGGACACGAGGTAGGAGTTGAGCTCGGCCCCGGTATCGGTAACCGCACGGGTGTAGCCGTCTAGCAGAATACCGTCCAGATCGTATCTTTCGGTGAACTCCCGCAGATTCTCGGCTAGTCGGCCTATACTGCCCGGGTTAATTGAAAGTGTGTCCAGCTCGGTGGTATCGGCAAAGTGCGAGGCATCGAATATGGCGTAAGTGTATAGCCCCAACTGCCGTGCCCTTATGGTTATGTAGGTCATCAGGTCGAAGCCCAGCCCGACCCCTGTGGCATCCGCAGTGTTGAATATGACCTCGCCCTCGTGTGCCGTGCCTATTATAACCGTGTTCATGGTGAGTTCCAGGGCGGAGCTGAGTGCGTCATCCACCTCGGCTTTTATCTCTTCCGGGGTGGCGTCCAGGTTGGTCAGAAAGTCATGGCCAGGTACAAGGTAGACCCCGCGCATATTCTGTGGAAAGTGGAGCGTCGGCCTGGGCGCCAGCTGCTCCGGGACCTGGGCAATAAGCGGAAACTCCGGCAAATCGGGAAGCTCGTCCACTTCGAGCTCGGGGTAGGCGTAATCGTCATCCTGGCCCAACTGTGAGGCCATTGCCCCAATAGCGGCGAACCTGTCGGCAAAGTCGCCTTCGCCCATAAACACCCAGGCAACGCTTGCACAGACCAAGGTAACCGCAAGAAAAACAGCGCCAATTGCCAGGGCTGCTCTCCGTTTGCTTTTGAATAAGCCGCTCACAGCTTGTCCTCCTCGAGGAAATGTTTAGAATCGATATTCAATACCCGGCAACCTGCCGGAACGCTATTGTCATGCAGAGGGGTTGTCGGTGGCCCAGAGCAGCGCGAGCAAATTTTGGTGTTCCCGCTCTACGTGGTCGGCCACGCTTGCGCCGGGCGTAAACAACGAGTCGTACCGGAAGATAACAAAGCCGGCGTAACCCTCTGCCCCGCGGGAGGCCTCGACCTTCCTGGCAAGCAGGTTTGTATTGTCTATCCACTCGCTGCGCCCGGCGCCTGCCCACTGATCATCCAGGCCGGACTTATACGCCGCAAGGCCGATGTACAGCCTCACATAGTCGGAGTTGACAATCTCCGCCCAGTCGTCCAAAGAGCGCTGGAAGGGCTGGGTGGCGTGCTCAAATCCGAAGTATATCTGGGGCATGATGTAGTCGGTGTAGCCAGGGTTCTGAGTTATCCTGGCGATGTCTAGGTAGAGATTTTCAAAGTTGTAGTCAATGCGGCTTTGGGGGCTTATCCCAAAGAGCACGTTCGGGTCAATGGCCTTGATAGCGGCGTGCATCTCGCGCATCAGTGTCTCCACGTTGTTCCTGCGCCAGTCGTCCAGGGTACGCGTGCCGCCACCGTCACGATAAGCCCCAAAGCTGGCAGCGTCAAACCCCGGAGAGGTCGTGGGGTAGAAGTAGTCGTCTATGTGTATGGCGTCCACCGAGTAATTGCGGACAATCTCTCGCACACCGTTCACGATGAGGGCGCGGGCCTGTGGGTCAGCCGGGTTGTAAGAGATAAGCCCGTTGTACCTGATGACGCCGGGGTGGCCTTCGTTTATCCAGCGCAGGGCCGGGTTGTCGGCGCTCAGCGGTATAGTACTGCCGGAGTTGCGAATGCGGTAGGGGTTTATCCAGGCCTCAAAGCGGAAACCGCGGGCATGGGCCTCGTCAACCATGATGGCCAGCGGGTCAAAGCCGGGGTTTATGCCCTCGGTGCCCGACGCGAACTGTGACCACGGAAAGTAGGCCGAAGGGTAGAGTGCGTCGCCAAACGGGCGCACCTGAACTATTACTGTGTTCAGCCCGTAAGCGGCTATGTTGTCGTACACCTCGCGGATATTCGCGGTGAACTCGGCTTCGGTTTTACCGCGCAGCATATGGTCGAACTCCAGGAAGGATAGCCAAACCCCGCGCACTTCGCCGCTTACCCGTTGCATGCGTGGAGTGTTATTTCTAAAATTATCGGCGGCCTGCCCCCCCCGCTGGAAGGCGGTCTGCTGCAGAGAGCCTATCCCCGCAAGGGCTCCGTCATTGTCCGCGGGCGGGTATTCGCTCCTGCCCGGCAGGTTTCCTTCGCCTTGCCCCACAGCTCGAGCCGCGCACCCCGCAAGCAAAATCACAGCCAAAAGAACCAGGACCACGACGCGGACAAAGTATCGGTTTTTCATTCGGTTTCTCCTTTTTGTCCGGGTCTCCGGTCGAGCTAACAATTAGTTGCCATACTTAGCCACAAAAACTAAGTGCACGTTTTTGGGTATTTTGCTGCGAGTAAATGTCATTTTTTCCGGAAGAATATCGAAAAAACACTTAGTACCCGCTTTTGTTTGTTTGCGGGCGGAACAAGGGTGTGCTATACTTCTGTATATGTTGCCCGCGCGGGTATTATACAGCCGCCAAAACGGAGGTTCAAAATGATTTTTATCGCCGGTATAAGTCCCCGCCTCAAGCAGCTGGGCTTTGCGGGGGGCATCTGCTCAACCTGCAAGGCAAGTGGGCGGCTACACATAGTAAAGCAGAGCCAATGCGTCAGCTTGTTTTTTATCCCGCTCATACCTTTTGGCGGGGAGTACATAGCCACTTGTGGCAGCTGCGCGAGTGTCTTTGCCTTGCGTAAAGAAGCCGGCAAGCGCTTCGAGCGCGAGCCTGAGCGACCCCTAAGCTCCCACGACTTTGAGGTTATAAAGAATAACCATTGTATGCGCTGTTCCCGATGCGGCCACCGCGCGGAGCCCGGTTTCGTCTACTGCCCCGGTTGCGGGAGCCGGCTTTAGCGCAACCTGAAACAAGAAAGAACGTTGACAGCGGCAGAATTCCTCTCGCCGTTGTCAACGTTCTTTCTGTTTGCTTTTAAGCTCTGTCCACTTTGTCCATGTGGCAGATTAGGTCGAGACACTTGTTGGAGTAGCCCCACTCGTTGTCGTACCAGCTAATCAGCTTGACATAATTCGGGTTGAGCATGATGCCGGCCTTGGCATCGAAGATAGAGGTGCGCGCATCACCGATAAAGTCGCTGCTAACAACCATCTCCTCGGTGTAGCCCAGGATGCCCTTCATTTTGCCCTCGCTGGCTTCTTTTATCTTGGTGCAGATTTCCTCGTAACTAGCGGCTTTTTCCAGGCGGACGGTCAGGTCTACCACCGAGACATTCAAGGTGGGCACCCGGAAAGCCATGCCGGTCAGCTTGCCGTTGAGCTCAGGGATAACTAGTCCAGTGGCCTTGGCAGCACCTGTCGCCGAGGGGATAATGTTGCTGGCAGCTGCGCGGCCGCCCCGCCAGTCCTTCATCGAAGGGCCGTCAACTGTTTTTTGGGTTGCAGTGGTTGCGTGCACAGTGGTCATCAGACCCTCAACAATGCCGTAATTGTCGTTGATAACTTTGGCCAGCGGTGCAAGGCAGTTGGTGGTGCAAGAGGCGTTTGAGACTACGGTCATATCTTTAGTATATTTTTCCTCGTTGACTCCGACCACAAAGGTTGGGGTCTCTTTGCTTTTTGCGGGCGCAGAGATGACGACCTTTTTGGCTCCGCCCTTTAGGTGGAGCTCCGCCTTCTCTTGGTCAACGAATACGCCGGTGGATTCGACAACGTACTCTGCGCCTACGCTGCCCCAGGGAATTTCTTCCGGGTTGCGCTTGTCAAAGACACTTATTTTTTTGCCGTTTACCAAAAGCTTGCCGTCTGGCGCCATGGCAACCTCGCCGTCAAATCGGCCATGGATGCTGTCGTACTTGGTCATGTAGACCATGTACTCAAGGTCGATGAATGGATCGTTAATACCGACTACCTCGTACTTTTCCGGCTGTGCCGCGGCAGCCCGCATTACTAATCTGCCGATTCTGCCGAAGCCGTTGATCCCAATTTTGATTGCCATTTGCTTTTCCCCCTATTTCTTTGTGCATTTTTTCACACCGCTACTATTTTATACCAAAAGTGTCAAAACTACAACAGGA
This sequence comes from Oscillospiraceae bacterium, assembly GCA_009780025.1. GTDB lineage: Bacteria > Bacillota > Clostridia > Oscillospirales > Ruminococcaceae > WRAV01. Next base: position 30,450 of record WRAV01000005.1, read on the forward strand.
ACACCATTTCATCCTGCTATTTTCTTAATATATCCCAAATTTATGTTTTTTTATATATTTTTTTGTGCTATAATTGTATTCGACAAAATTCGACAAATTTAGACAGTGGGCTTGCATACAGTGCGCCCATAAGCTGCGAAAGGGAATAGCTATGTACGACTTTGACTTTCTTAAAAAACACCGGGAGCGAATACTCGTATACAAGGATATTCCTCTGCCCGTCATCATTGCCTCCAAAGATCTGGAAGTCCTTTGGAGCAACGATCACGCCGAGCTTTATTACCCCAACCTGGCCCATACTCAGGGGCTTGTGCGGGCGTTTATGGAGTACAACTTCACCGAGCTGTTGGGTGCCGCGCAGGCAGAGGGCAGCTGTATTGTCAACGAGTTTGTGCCCATGGGCAATGTGGGACTAAAAATCATCCCACTTAGGGAAGGCAGCGCCTTAGTCGGGGCCGTGCTTGTTTTGCTGCGCACCGACAGCGTTATAGACGCCGGGACTTTTTACCAAAGCTCCCGTATGCCCGGAATCATCTCGGACAACATACGTGATGTAGTGAGCGAGATGTTCGCTGTACTGGACAAAACCTCTCTCAGGTCTGACCTCATGCAGATGGGCTGGATCAAACCCGGGCTAAACGAGCTCGCAAATAACGGCTATCGCATTTTGCGCATAGCCACAAATATAACCGAGTACGCCCGCTACCAAAGCGAACTTTTGGACTTTGCCCCGCGCCTTGTCTGCCTGAGCTCTTTTCTGTGGGAGGCCGCCGGGGAAATATCCCGGCTTGCGGAGCTGGTGGGCACTCCTATCAGCTTTAGGGTGCCGCGCAAAGATTTTTTTGCGCAGATAGACATCACCCGTTTTGAGCACGCATTCTTCAATATTTTACACAACGCAATGTACTACACAAAGCCTGGCAATAGCATCGTAGTCAGTCTACGAGCAAATAAAACCAGGGACTTCGCGACCCTCTCGGTGGCGGACAAGGGGCTGGGCATCCCCAAGGACGTGCTCTCCAAAGTTACCCGGCCCTACTACGCTCACGCCCCCGGCAGAGCTAGGCGCGGGGTCGGCCTGGGGCTCACCATCGCTAGCCTGGCTGCCGAAACACACGAAGGCCGGCTAAAAGTTGGGTCCAGGGAGGACCAAGGCACAACTGTGCGCCTCATCCTGCCCTTGGATAAAGGCGGCTCGTCCACTGCTACCCTTGCCCAAGAGTCGAGCGACTTCCGGTTTAGGGACAGGTTTTCGTCAGCTTTTATCGGGCTTTCAGACGTGGCGCTCAGCCCGTTTAACACCTGGGAGTGATGTAAAAATATCGCCGTGTGCCTTCGGTTGTTTTAAATATGCCATGCAGCTGTCGCATTATTGTGGTACAATACATTTGGTGATTAAAAGTGCAGACAAGCAGGTTATTTGAAATTCTCTATATTTTGCTGAACAAGCAGCGCGTTACCGCCGGGGAACTGGCCAATCAGCTCGGCGTCTCGAGGCGAACTATCTGTAGAGATATAGACGCCTTGAGCGTAGCCGGGATTCCTATATACACCGAGAAGGGCAAAGGCGGGGGAATCAGCCTTTTGCCCAATTTTGTGTTGAACAAATCTATACTAAGCGAGCAGGAACAAAACGAGATTTTGTCGGCGCTGCACGGGCTCTCAAATATTAAGACCGACGACACAACCCAGGTATTGCGGAAGCTGTCTACAGTATTCAACAAAACCACAACCAACTGGCTGGAGGTGGACTTCGCCGATTGGAGCCACGAAAACGACTTTTGGGGCCAGTTCAAGACCGCCATAATAGAACGACGCATTGCCCAGTTCGATTACTACAATAGCTACGGCGACAAAACCTCTCGGCGCGTTGAGCCGATACAGCTCTGGTTTAAATCTAAGGCATGGTATCTGAAAGGCTTCTGCCTAACTAAGCAGGGCATGAGGTTGTATAAGGTGTCACGGATTAAGAATCTTGTGGTGAGCGACGAGCACTTTCCCGAGCGGGAATGTCTCGAGGCAGCGGATAATTCTGCCGGAAGCCATTATAGTGAGAAGCAGATTGTCACGCTCAAGCTTCGCATCGCGCCGGAAAGGGCCTACCGAGTGTTTGACGACTTCCATGAAAGCATGGCAGAAAAACAGCCGGACGGAAGCTTTATAGTAACCGTGACATGGCCGGAGGATAGTTGGGTATACGGCTTTATCCTGTCGTTTGGGAAGCATATAGAAGTTATTGAGCCCGAACATATCCGGAACATAATAAAGGACGAGGCCGAAAAAATTGCGCAAAAACACTTATAATGTGCCGCGCTGTTGGCACATTAACTTTGGTATGCTTGCAATGGAACAGCACGAAGCAGATCTTTGAAGGAGGGCGTTTGTTATGTCAAAGGCAATTTACTACGTTTCGTACAAGCTTAAAAAGGGAGCGTCTGTGCCGAATTTCTTGCTTGCGGCAGAAACGCTGAATAATGAATTTATATCCAAGCAAAGGGGTTATATTTCGTGGGAGCAGCTTGTAGATGGCGATATATGGGCAGACGCTTTAACTTTTGAAACAATGGACGACCTTGAAAATTTCAAGGTCGTGTCGCGCAACCCCAGCGAGCTTGCGGAAAAGTTTTATTCGTTTATAAACCTAAGCGCAAGCGGTTGCAAACATCATATTTTTTCCGTCAAGAGAAGCTACTAGGGATATATTGTCGCGGCACCCCGCAGTTTTCGCCGCAGGGTGTCGTTGCTGTATTCCGAAAGAGGCGCGCGGAAAGACTACCGGAGGAGAAAGTCTTATGAGTGAAAAAATCAGGTGCTCGTGGGCGGGGGAGACTGCCATATACCAAGACTACCACGACAACGAATGGGGGCGCCCTGTCCACGATGACGGCAAGCTGTTTGAGATGCTGATCTTAGAGGGTATGCAGGCGGGGCTCACCTGGATAACCGTACTTAAAAAGCGAGAGGCATTCCGGGAGGCCTTTGACAGGTTTGACTCGCATAAGATTATCCTTTACGATGACGCTAAGGTTGCAGAGCTCATGGCAAACGAGGGAATAATCCGCAACCGCCTAAAGATCAACGCCGCCATAACTAATGCCAAACTATTCCTCGAGGTTGTCCAAAAGTACGGCAGCTTTGATAAATTTATATGGGGGTACGTGGACAACAAGCCCATCGTGGGCCACAGGGAGAAGCTTGCGGACATCCCCGCGACCACCCCGATCTCCGACAAGATCAGCAAGGACTTGAAGAAGATGGGCTTTAAGTTTGTCGGCTCGACTATTATCTATGCGTACATGCAGGCGACAGGAATGGTTAACGACCATTTTACCGACTGTTTCGTTTATAAAGAAATGGGGAGCGCTTGAGGCGGATGATATATATGCCGCGTGCCGCGTCGCCTACAAATGACAATTCGGTGACAAAATCACCTTGCCGTTAGCTCTTTGTAGTCAATTCGCTCAAAATTAACCACTCTAAACTGTAGATATTGACAGCTTTCAGCTAATGTGGTATCATGTCATCTAATTATCTGAAAGGGAGTGGTCGTAATGGCAAAAAGCGTACCGTACAAAATCTACCTCACTGAAAACGAGCTCCCTAGGCGATGGTACAATATCCGCGCCGATATGAAGGAACAGCCCGACCCCATCATCAACCCCGGCACCGGGAAGCCTCTCACACAGGAAGAGCTTAGCGGGCTGTTCTGCACCGAGCTGGCCGCCCAGGAGATGAACCACACCGATGCGTTTATCGACATCCCGAAGGAAGTGCAGGCCTTCTACAAGATGTTCCGCCCCTCACCGGTGGTGCGCGCCTACTGTCTGGAAAAGGCTCTGGGCACACCCGCACACATCTACTATAAGTTCGAGGGGTCGAACACATCGGGGTCGCACAAGCTAAACTCGGCGGCAGCCCAGGTCTACTACGCCAAAAAGCAGGGGATAACTCACTTAGCCACCGAGACCGGAGCCGGCCAATGGGGCACCGCCCTCTCGATGGCCTGCGGGTTCTTCGATGTTGACCTAAAGGTGTACATGGTCAAAGTGAGCGCCGAGCAGAAGCCCTATCGCAAAGCCGTTATGGAGACTTTTGGGGCCAATGTGATTCCCTCGCCCTCCGACACAACTGAAGTGGGGCGAAAGATTCTACAGGCTAACCCCGGCACCGGCGGAAGCCTTGGCTGCGCAATTTCCGAGGCGATAGAGACCGCAATGACCACTGAGAACTGCCGGTACGTGCTGGGCAGTGTACTCGATCATGTTGTCCTACACCAGAGCGTGATTGGTCTGGAAGCCAAAGCCGCCCTGGAAAAATACGATATTTATCCGGATATAATTATCGGGTGCGCGGGGGGCGGCTCCAATCTTGGTGGGCTGATTGTCCCATTTGTCCGCGACAAGCTGACCGGCAAGGCAAACCCGCACATTATCGCAGTGGAGCCGGCGTCCTGCCCAACTATGACCCGGGGGCGCTATGCCTACGACTTCGGCGACCTGGGCGGCACTACGCCTCTGCTCAAGATGTATACTCTGGGGGCGGGCTTTATCCCCGCTGCCAACCACGCAGGAGGCCTGCGCTACCACGGAATGAGCCCAATTGTTTCGAAGCTTTACCACGACGGCCTGCTGGACGAGGCCCGCGCTGTCGAGCAGACCAAGGTGTTCGACGCCGCCACGCTTTTTGCCAAGCACGAGGGCACACTGATAGCGCCCGAGTCCGCCCATGCCGTGCGAGTGGCGATTGACGAGGCAATTAAGTGTCGCGAGACCGGCGAGGCCAAGACTATTCTATTTGGGCTGAGCGGCACCGGCTACTTCGACATGGCCGCGTATATGGATTACCGCAGCGGCGAGATGGTGGACTTTGTGCCGAGCGATGAAGATTTGGAGCGTGGGTTTGCCTCGCTACCGACTGTTTAGATCGCCGCAAACTCCTCCCCCAACACAACAGGCCGAGATGAGCCCGCGCTCATCTCGGCTATTTCTTTTTCGAGGGCGAGAAACCTATCCGCCGCTATGCGAAAGCGCAGGCTGACGTTTTCGGCAAAGCTCTCTTCCAGCACTACCACTCCGAATGCCGCGAACAAGTTTTGCAGCTTGCCGTAGCCGCTGTAGTGCAGCTCGATAGCGGCCACTGTGCAAAGGCACATATTCAGGACGATGGCGGCGTCAAGAGCCAGAGCCGCACCTTGAGAATAGGCCCGTATCAACCCACCGGCCCCTAGCAGTGTACCGCCGAAATACCGCGTGACCACCGCAATGACATCCTGCATTCCCCGGTGGCGGAGCACCTCAAGGATGGGCAGTCCGGCCGTGCCCTGGGGCTCGCCGTCGTCGCTGCATCGCTGGGTATTCCCCATGCGCAGTATGTACGCGTAGCAGTTGTGGTTCGCGTCCGGGTGGCGCACCCGGACTTCTTCGAGCATAGCAAGAGCCTCGGCCTCATCACGTGCCGGGGTGGTCAGGCAGATGAAACGAGAGCGCTTTTCGATATGCTCGGCGCTCGCGGCGCCGGCAATAGTTTTGTACGCAGTCACAGGCGTCTCCCTCTCGCAAGATGATTGCCGGGTCAGTAAGTGGCAAAATAAAACGGCGTAGTCACTGCGCTGCGCCGTTTAGACATTATGTGTGCACCGCACTACCGGATAAGTGATTGCAGCGTTAAGACCCATTCTCCCTGTGCCTGGCCAAGGCGACCGGCGGTAAAAAAGATAGCTTCGTACGTGCCCATAATCGACAACACCATACCCGCTACTGCCAGCGCCTTAACCCCGCTGCGCAGAGCAAGAGAGGCCAAAACAATACCGGCCACACCCAGAACTACGTCCAGGACGGCCACGGGCACAAACAGCGCGAATAAACCAAAGGCCACAGAGATTGCCGCCGGCGCGGCACTCGGCTTTTTGGGCGGCTGCGGAGCCGTGGGTGGCGGGACCCCGTACAGACCTCCAAATTGCGGCGGCTGCGATCCCCCGTAAGGGTACTGCTGCATAAGTGAACTCCTCCAGGAGCGTTTGGTTTAAGCGTGCTAATCTATCTTAATTATACATTGCCTCGTCTTGCGCTGTCAACATTCTTCGACAGTTTGCGCGGGGGCAAAAGTATCCGGCAACCGTCCCTTATTTTTCCTAGGTACGGTCTCAGACAATCGTGTGCTTAGTCTGTGAGATGAATTCCACAAGCTCCGGCAGAGTGGCGCTGCGGGCATTCCTAACATAGTAGCCGGAACTGGCATTGCCCACAAGCAGCGCCTCATTCACGCTGAGCCCGCTGAGCAACCCCAGGCAGAACCCCGCGTTGAAGTTGTCCCCCGCCCCGGTGGTGAGTACCGGGCGCGGTGTAAAATAACCGGGAGCGTAGTAGTACTGCCCCGCGCAGTAAGCGCCGGCGTCGGTAACGGTGTGAATTACAAAGCTGTATACCCCGAGGGCACGCCCGGTCTTTACTGCAATTTCTTCTAGGTTTGCCCCGGCAGTTTCCACCCCCAGCACACGCGCGACCTGTAACGCCTCCTTGAGGTTGACCCCCAGCACCACCCTATAGCGCGCCGAGAAGTCTCTAATAAACGCAGTGACGCGGGCAAGGTCTTGGTCGGTGCGCTTTTCAGGGTCGGCCAGGTCGAAGAATGCGATGCAATCCCCTGCCGGCACCAACGGGAAGACGTCGACTATCATGCCCTCGAATATTCCACTCATATGCGGGAGCATCGTCCAATTAGTCAGCCCCAGCAAATCGAGGCTCTGTGGGTTTAGCATCTGCGCAAGTGTATCCAGGCCCAGCTTTTCGATCAACGCGGACCAAGTAACCTCCCCGAGCGACTCGTGTTTGCCCATTATAAGCTTGCCGTCATCGAACTCGAGGTTGAACGAGAGGCCCGGGTCTGCTACCGAAACGAGCTTGCAGCGTTCCTTCATCCCGGTAAACACTGGGTGTATCTCGATTTTGCCCAGCGCGCCTATGCAAGTGACATCCATACCTTGCTCAGCCAGCGCATTTGCGAAGATAGGCCCATTGCCGCCAAGCTTTTGGGTCAGGCCGGCCAGCTCTATGTTTGTGCTAAGCCCCGCCGCCCGGGAAATCCGCCCGCCCAAGTCGGCTAAGGTATTCACCTTGGTAAAGCTGTGGGCACTATGGCGCTTGTCTACCACGTGCATAAGCTCATCCACAAAGCCGTCGAATCCTATGAGCGCGGTAAAGCTCGCTCCGTTAGCCGAAAGGGTCTGGGCTATATCCCGCGCATCGAGGGAACTTTGCATAACTTCCACTCACCTTTCGGTTATTCATACAGTGAATCCTACCACACAACCGGCTCTATTTCAACGGGGAAGCGTCCGCAATGCGTTGGGGAGTGAATAAACAGCGTTATTTATGCGCGTAGGGGCGAACTGTGTAACTAAAGTTGCAAAGACCGGCGTCGCCCGCCGGAGCGCGATGGCAATCGCAGGCGAACACAGTTCGCCCCTACGGTTATCAACGCGTTTGTCCACTCCCATGCGTTTACAACGCTTGACTTTATCCCGTCAAAGGGGTAGACTATTCCCTAACTTATTACACGCGGAGGTCGATTATGGAAAACGCCCAGAAGTCGATGGAGAAAATTGTAGCTCTTTGCAAAGGCCGGGGCTATGTTTACGCGGGCTCCGAGATTTATGGCGGACTTGCGAATACCTGGGATTACGGCCCACTGGGGGTCGAGCTTAAGAACAATGTAAAGCAGCTCTGGTGGAAGAGCTTTGTCCAGCGCAACCCTTACAACGTGGGACTGGACAGCGCAATATTTATGAACCCGCAGGCCTGGGTGGCCTCTGGGCATGTAGGCGGATTTTCCGATCCGCTGATGGACTGCAAGAGCTGCAAAACCCGCCATCGGGCGGACACGCTTATCGAAGAGCAGACCGGCGAGAACCCCTCCAGCTGGACAAACGAGAAGATGCGGGAGTTCATCACCGAGAAGGGGATAAAATGTCCGGGCTGCGGCAGCACCGACTTTACCGATATTCGCAAGTTTAACCTGATGTTCAAGACCTTCCAGGGCGTAACCGAGGGCCAGGGGAATGAAATTTTTCTGCGGCCGGAGACCGCCCAGGGCATCTTCGTAAACTTTGCCAACGTACAGCGGACCACCCGGCGCAAGCTACCGTTTGGGGTGGCGCAAATCGGCAAGAGCTTCCGCAACGAGATAACACCTGGCAACTTCATCTTCCGCACCCGAGAGTTCGAGCAGATGGAGATCGAATTCTTCTGCGCACCTGGCACAAACCAAGAGTGGTTCGACTACTGGAAGAAGTACATGAGCTGCTGGCTGCGCAAAATGGGTATGAAGGAAGAAAACCTGCGTATCCGCGACCACGACCCAGAAGAGCTCTCCCACTACTCTAACGCCACCAGCGACTTCGAGTTTCTCTTCCCTTTCGGTTGGGGCGAGCTCTGGGGGCTGGCCGACCGCGGTGGCTTCGACTTGGGCGCGCACCAGGAGCACTCGGGCAAAAGCCTTGAGTACTTCGACCAAGAGAAGAATGAGAAGTTTATCCCACACGTAATCGAGCCCTCGCTGGGCGTTGACCGGATGACTTTGGCCCTGCTCTGCGATGCTTACGATGAGGAAGAGGTCGGCGAGGGCGAAAAATCCGATATCCGTGTTGTGCTCCGACTGCACCCGGCGGTCGCGCCATACAAAGCGTGTGTGCTGCCGCTCTCCAAAAAGTTGAGCGAGAAAGCAACCGAGGTCTACCACGCCCTGCAGCGGCAGTTCACCGTGGACTTTGATGACACCGGCTCGATTGGCAAGCGGTACCGCAGACAGGATGAAATCGGGACTCCTCTTTGCGTCACATACGACTTTGAGTCGGAGAGCGACGGCTGCGTAACTGTGCGGGATCGTGATAGCATGACACAAGAGCGACTGCCTATCAGCGAGCTTGCGGCTTATATCGCTGAAAAGATTGCTTATTAGGAAACGCACCTTGTAAGGGCGATCTGTGGTCGCCCGGCCAACACCATAAGCAAATACTACGGGCGATCACAGATCGCCCGTACATCCGAGAGGTAAACTATGGACAACAATATCGTAAGTTTGCACGATTCTCCTGTGGAACAGCAATGCGCCAAATGCAAGGGGTATGAAGAAGACGTTGAGGCATATGAAATACTTTTGCTTGGGATCGCTTTCATCGGCCCGATAATTGGTATTTTGATTGGGTTATTTGCGGGGAAAAAGTTGTTGAGCAAATAATCTGCCTTGGCCCGAAACAGTAGCATCTTGAGAAAACGGTGTGACTTCGTGCTTTCTCAGGCTGCTATTATAATTGGGGGGAAACAGACTTTAGGGGAAAGCGTTACTTTACTTTATGGGCTGTTATTATTGTAAAGCTGCTGGCATTGACTGTTATTATGGCATCTTCTGTATGCACATACCAGTTCTTCCCTTGTTTGGCAATGTTGCTTGCATTTCTGATTTTGACTTTGCACCACTCAACAACATCAACATCACACAAACCTAAATTTTTCTTGATTCGCTGGACACCTAGTTCTGTTGTGTGTATTTTATCTAGATTGGATAGTAAGTCCGCATTCATTTATTTCACCCGCTAATATAGATTTGCACACCAGCGCCATTAACAATTCCACTTGAGCTTTGCCGGGTTGGGTTCATTCTCCACAACAACGGCGCGCAATGCATTCGCGTAGTCAAGGCAGACTTCCTCTGCGATGGCGGCGTATTCTTCGACAGCCGCTTCCAACCCCAGCCGGTCGTAGGCCACTGCAGCCGCCGCGTAAAAATACAGCCCCAGCGAGTGAGTCAGTGTATGCACAACCGCCGTGCCCTGCCCAACACCCCTTGCCGCCGCCTGAGCAACCGGGTTGTAATCAAGCTCGCGGGCGGCTCCGTGGCACTCGTTCAGAATGATATTCTTGACTACTGGAAACTTCACCTTGCCGGCTATATAATCGTGAGCTGCTCTTACGGCCATGCGGGGGCGCTCGTCACCGGGGCAGTGCTTTTTGAAAATCGGCAGCAGCTTATCTTCGGCGTAGGCAAGGCACCAGGCGCGGATAGTCTCCTTGCTCTGTGTATCGATGAGTTCGCGCAGGGCAACGCAGCAGGGGGCGTTTACGTCCCCAAGCATCTTGCGCAACTTTTTTGGCATAGTCAGCTCTCCTTGGATCAAAGTTGGCCGCCCTCTCTTGGAGGGCGGCCCTTGCCATCTGTAAATTATTGTGGGTTTTGCTGCCTAACTTTGATATGCACTTCCCGCAGCTGTTGCTCAGAGACAGTACTCGGCGCACCCAGCAGCAGGTCTTGGGCGTTGCCGTTCATTGGGAAGGCCACAACCTCGCGGATATTCTCTTCCCCGGTGATGAGCATAACGATTCTGTCGAGACCGGGGGCCATACCGGCGTGCGGGGGCGCGCCATAGTGGAAGGCGTTAAACAGCGCCGAAAACTTGCTCTCGATAACCTCCTGGGAGTATCCGGCAATCTCGAAGGCTTTTATCATGACGTCCGGGCGGTGGTTGCGCACCGCACCGGATGAGAGCTCGACACCGTTGCATACGATGTCGTACTAGTAGGCCTTGATTCCCAGCGGATCCATGGTCTCGAGGGCCTCCATCTCGCCCTGTGGCATCGAGAATGGGTTATGGGTGAACTGGACTGTCTTGTTGTCATCCCCCAGCTCGAACATGGGGAAGTCGATGATATAACAAAACTCAAATGAATCTTTGGCGATGATATCCAGCCGTTTGCCAAGCTCGGCGCGAATCTGCCCGGCCAACTTGTCCACGACCTTGGCGCCGTCGCTGATGAAGAACAGGGTATCTAAGCCCTTGAGAGAAAGCATATCGATCAGCTTCGCCCGCTGTTCGTCCGAAAGGAACTTGACTATCGGGCCTTTGAGCTCCATATTCTCGGCAATTGAGATGTAGCCCAGCCCCTTCATGCCAATCTCAGTGGCGAAGGCAAGCATCTTCTCGAAAAAGGATTTAGATTGGCCAGCGCAGCCAGGCGCGACAATTCCGCGAATCGGCTTGCCCTTAAATGGCGCAAAGTCAACGCCCTGGAAGAAATCGGTCAAATCCTCAATGATTAGAGGGTTGCGCAGGTCGGGTTTGTCGGTGCCGTATTTGAGCATAGCCTCGGCGTAGGGGATTCTCCTGAATGGCGCCGAGCTTATTTTTTTATCGGAGAAATGGGTGAAGGTGTCGACCATAACTTTCTCCGCCACTGCGAAGACGTCTTCTTGGGTGGCAAAGGACATCTCGAAGTCGAGCTGGTAGAACTCGCCAGGCGAGCGGTCGGCACGGGCGTCCTCGTCCCGGAAGCAGGGGGCTATCTGGAAATACCTGTCGAACCCGGAGACCATCAGCAGCTGCTTGAACTGCTGGGGTGCTTGGGGCAGGGCGTAGAACATCCCGTGGTGCTTGCGGCTGGGGACAAGATAATCCCGCGCACCCTCGGGGGATGATGAAGTTAATATCGGCGTGTGGAACTCAAGGAAGCCGAGCTCAATCATTTTTTCGCGGATGTAGTTTGTGATTTGCGAACGCATGACAATATTCTGGTGGAGGGCCGGATTACGCAAATCCAGGAATCGGTACTTCAGCCGCACGTCCTCGCGGGTTTTGGTGGACTCGCTCACCTCGAAAGGCAGCTGCTTGGTGGCTGCACTCAGCGTCTCAACTTCGTCCGCCAGCAGCTCTACCGCACCGGTGGAGATTTTGGGGTTGACTGTCTCGGCTGCCCGCTCGCGCAGGGTGCCCTGCGCCGAAATTACGTACTCGCGGCCAATCCCCTTTATCGCGTCGCCGTCCTTTAGCACGACCTGAGTTACCCCGTAGTGGTCGCGCAGGTCGATGAATACCACCCCGCCGTGGTCGCGGATTGTGTCCACCCAGCCGGATAGTTTTACGCTTTGGCCCACTTCGGCTTTGGTTAGCTGGCCGCAGTTGTGTGTCCTGTATTTGTTCATCTTGAAGCCCTCCATTGTTTGTATCGGTTAAGTGTAATCAGTGGGCAAAATTTGCACCGCCGCTTTGTCTTTTATCAGATGCCAAGTCGGCATTCCGCTTATATACCAGAAAGTCAGTCCGTCCGCGCTTATCTCAGCACCGTCGAAAACAAAATCACGCTCCCCAACATAGATGTGAATCCGGTAGTAGGCACGGCCCAAATGAATATATCGCCCCGCCGGTTGAAAAAACAGGTCTTGAGCGCTTGCGACAGATAGCACCTCGTAAGTGAACACCTCGGCGGCAAGGCGGAGGGCCTCCTCTTCAGAAATTTGCATCTGCGCCAACCAGCGCTCATCATCTTCGTCTATTTCGCTGCGCCGCGACATGCTGATCTTAAATATAGTCAATGGCATCCATTCTTCGTTTAAATCTTCGCCAAAAGTAAAATAGTTCGCGCCCTGCATGATGATTTGAGAGTATCCGACAGCCAGGACAGACGTGTGCCCCGGGTCATTTCTTTCGACCAAATACGCGCTGGTGCCGGTTGTGGTTAATCTCCACATTATGGGTACATTTGGGTCGCTAATATATATTTGCGCGTACTCGCCGTCCCGGTATGCCTGAATCCACCGCAGCAGTATGGTACAAGGCTCATCCCATGGACATTGTCCCAACCCCATAAAGGAGTTTTCTGCCGTGGGGTTCCAGGCATTTGGGTCATAATCAATCGCTTCTTCGTACTCCTCTGTTTCTACTACTGCTTCTTCCTGCATAGGCGGCAGGTCAGGCACAGCGGCAACGTAGTCGTAGTCATGCGGCTCCACATCACTCGGCTGCGCACCACCGCAACCCGCCAACCCAACCACCAAAACCAAAGCAATAAACACAATGCCCGATCTTTTCATCACAGCCCTACCCCTTAACCAGCGTGGCACACGCAGCCCTATACGCGGCGGTCTTAGCCTCCACGCTCCCGGCATCTTTACCCGTTATGGCGTAGTATATTTTCAGCTTAGGCTCGGTGCCGGATGGGCGGATTATCACGCTGTTGCCACTGCCTGTGCACAACTCAATCATATCGGTGGGGGGTAGCTCGGCCTTCTCGCGCTTGCCGCCGGAAATCCGCTCGCCCCTGCCGTAGTCCAGCACCTCGCTGACCTCGTCCCCGGCGATCTCTGCCGGGGGCGTGGCGCGCAGGCTCTCCATAATCGCGGCCATCGCCTTCATGCCCGCGGCTCCCTCAAAGGTGAAGTTGTCCACATGGCTATGCCAGACCCCAAAGCGTGCGTACAACTCTTCAAGCGCGTCAATCAGTGTTTTGCCCTGGGTCTTTTGGGCGCAGGCCAGTTCAGTCAGCAGCAGTGCCGCGTTGACGGCGTCTTTGTCCCGGACATAGCCGCCGCTCAGGTAGCCGCAGCTCTCCTCAAATCCGAAGATGAAGTCCTCCGCACGGCCGGCGGTTTCCAGCTCGGCAATGACCCCGCCGATAAACCTAAACCCAGTGAGCACCGCGCGCATCTCTACCCCGTAGTGCTCAGCCACGAGGTCGGCCATCCGAGTGGAGACCAGCGAGCGCACGGCGACCGGCTTACCCGGCATCTTGCCCAACTTCTGCCTAGTTCTGCAGATGTAATCAAACAACAGCAGCCCGACCTCGTTGCCGCTTAGTATACGGTACTCCCCGTCGTGTAGAACGGCGGCACCCACCCGGTCGCAGTCTGGGTCGGTGCCGATTAGCAGGTCGGCCTTCTTCTCTTTGCAGAGAGCCAGTCCAAGTTCCAGGGCCGCGCGGGTCTCCGGGTTGGGGGACGGACAGGTGGGGAAGTTGCCGTCAGGCGCTTCCTGTTCGCGGACTATGTGAACGTCCGTCAGGCCCAGCCGGTCGAACATCGCACGTACACACTTATTCCCCGCACCGTTTAGTGGGGTGAAAACAAGAGAGATTCCGGCCCCGGCGCAGATTTCGGGCTGAAGCGCTTCCTTGAATACGCGGTCGAGATAGCGCTCCACGAGGCTATCCGGAATGAATTCGACCAGCCCCTTGGCCAGCGCCTCCTCGAACCCCAGGCAGCGCACGCCCTCAAAGATATCGGTCTCGAGTATGGCATCCTGGACAATATCCGCAATCTCCGGGCCAATCTGGCAGCCAGAGGCATCGTAGACTTTGTAGCCGTTGTAAGCAGCCGGGTTGTGGCTGGCCGTTATATTTATCCCCACATCGCAGCCCAATTCACGCACCGCGTAGGAAAGCGCGGGGGTAGGCATCAGCTCAGCGAAGATGTAAGCCTTGATCCCGTTCGCGGTCAGCACCCCGGCGGCGTGGCGGGCAAACTCCTTCGAGCATAGGCGGCTGTCGTAGGCGATCGCGGCGGTTGGACTGCTTACCCCAGCCTTATTCAGGTAGCAGGCAATTCCCTGGGTGGCTCGCCCGACAACGTAAGTGTTCATCCGGCCTAAGCCTATACCCATAATGCCCCGCAGCCCGGCTGTGCCAAAGTTCAGCTCCCGGTAAAAGCGGTCGAATATTTCTTCATCCTGCCCGGCAATACTGCGCAAGTCCGCCTGTGCCGCGGCGTTTCCTGCCGTCTTCTCCAGCCAGAGGTTGTAAAGTTCGCGCTCTCTGGTCATCTATGAGGTATCTCCCTTCGTTATCATCTGTCAGCTATTATATCACATCTTTACCATATTACGCCACCCATCACCTCGTAGTTTTTGGGAGCGGATAAATAGCGCTGGCTTTAAATTGTAGGGGCAGACGGCAATCCGCCCATGTTTCGGTGCAGTGTGTGGCCAAAGCAGCGGGACGATTGCCATCGTCCCCTACGACATCAACGCACTTGGCCGCTACCCAGTTTTTTGCCACTTGGCAAAATTCGCCTTTTGGGCTATAATTGACGACATAATTCGACAAATTGGAGGGGGGAGAGCGCGGTGTACTGCTCACTTGGAAGCTTTGGCCTTAATGGAATCGAGCCGCACGTTGTCTCGGTTGAAGTGGACTGCCGCAGGGCAATGCCCGGTTTTGACATTGTCGGCCTGCCCGATGCCGCCGTAAAGGAGTCCCGGGAGCGGGTGCGCTCTGCCGTGCAAAACATGGGCTACCCCACAATTATCTCAAAAGTGGTGGCCAATTTGGCACCCGCCGATACTAAAAAACAGGGTTCGGTTTACGACCTGCCCATCCTGCTCGCGCTGCTCTGCGCCTGCGGGTACGAGAATCTTAACTTTGAGGGCACGGCTGTAGTCGGGGAGATCGGCCTTTCGGGTGAGGTGCGTGGGGTGGCCGGCGTGCTGCCAATGGTGCTGGATGCCGGCAAGCTGGGCTTTCGGCGGGTGATTATACCCACCCAGAACGCCGCCGAGGCGTCGGTGGCAGATGAAGTAGAGGTTCTCTGCGCCGCCCATGCCCGGGAGGTCCTCGACTTCTTTCGCGGCAAAGCCGCCCTGCCCCACGCCAGGGACATCAAAAACGATCGGACGCCGGCCCCGCCGGTTCAGCTTGATCTCGCCGACATCAAGGGCCAGCGGGAAGCCAAGCGCGCCCTTGAGGTCGCTGCCGCCGGTGGGCACAACATCCTGTTTATAGGGCCCCCGGGCACCGGCAAAAGTATGCTAGCCGGGCGGCTGCCGTCTATCCTGCCTCCGATGACCAGACAAGAATCCATCGAAGTGACCAAGATTCACTCGGTAGCCGGGCTGCTTCCACCTGAGGTTTCGCTGCTCGAGCAGCGCCCGTTCCGCTCGCCACACCACACGGTATCGGCCGCCTCGCTGATTGGAGGCGGCCCCGTCCCCAAACCGGGAGACATCTCGCTGGCCCACGGGGGCGTGCTCTTCCTAGACGAGCTGCCACAGTTCCAGAAGAATGTGCTCGAAGTCCTCCGCCAGCCCCTGGAGGACGGTATGGTTAGCATTTCCCGGGTGCGCCAGCGGCTTACATACCCAAGCCGTACCATGCTGGTCGCCGCCATGAACCCCTGCCCCTGCGGCCTGTTCGGCCACCCAACCCAGCAGTGCAGCTGCTCCCCGCTCGCAATCAGCCGGTACTTAGGGCGCATTTCAGGCCCGCTGCTCGACCGGATAGACATCCAAATGGAGGTGTTGCCGGTAGAGTACAGCCAGCTCACCGCCACTAATAAGGAAGAAAGTTCGGCTGTAGTGCGCGACCGGGTAAACGCCGCCCGGCAACTGCAAGTACAGCGCTTTGCCTCTCTTGGTCAGGAGATTCCCTGCAACGCCCAGATACCAGCCGGTCTACTGGCCGAAGTCTGCGCGATGGAACCTGCCGCCGAAAAACTGCTAAAATCCGCCTACGACCGTATGGGCCTGAGTGCCCGTGGCTACAGCCGGATACTTAAAGTGGCACGCACTGTGGCCGACCTAGAGGCCGCACAGTTGATTGGCCCCGAGCATATCGCTGGGGCGATACAGATGCGCAGCCTTGACCGGAAGTACTGGGGCGGGTAGCGCCAGCTCTTCTGCGTGTTATAGCTAGCTGATGAGCTTTGAAATCGCCCCAAGGGGTAGGTGGTTTTTGAGGATAAGAGTTTTGAGGTTTAAGGTCGAGGGCTGAATTTTGATTCGCCTTCGGGCGGATATAATGTGCCGCTTATACCGCAGTTACACCTACTTTTCTTTGTCTCGCCAAAGAGAAGGTAAGCAAAAGAAAGGCGACTGGGGGAGAACCCTCGCAAGCAAGCTTGCTAACTCCCCCAGGCCCCCTCTCCAAGAGCAGGTGAGCGAGAGCCAGGGCGTCTGCCCGTGTGTAATTCTCGCGAGCTCCCGACTTGCCAACAGCGGCAGGAGTAACAATAGACGCCTTCTAATTTCAGCCCTTGGCCACCGGCGAACCTACCCAGCCGCTATGCGAGCCCAGGTTTAGAGTAAGGAATTCTCGCAGTGAGGTGCTTACTGCTGACTGTGCCATTGTTGACGAACACTGTCAGATTCGGAGTGGTATCGCCCATGAACCTGACTACCGGCCCCGGTTACCTGCCCTTGACCTACCAGTGGGGGCCTGGGGGAGTTGTCTGCGAAGCACGTCCTTTGTGCGTAGTCAGACCCGGTCCTCCCCCAGTCGCCTTTCTTTTGCTTACTTTTCTTGGCGAGACAAGAAAAGTAAGTGCCTCCGCGGCATGAGCGGCACATTATCCTCGCCCGTAGGCGAATTAAAATTCAGACCTTGAACTGGAACTTGACCTTAAAAGCCCTTGACCTCAGCGTAAGTCACGGACCGCCCGGTGGTCGCTCCCTACAACGCAGGGTTCGCGGGGAAAGGCGGGCCGCACAGGGGTGCGGCCCCTACACAGGAGGTGCTCTCGTGGAATTCGAGCGGGACGACACCGCCCCTACAGCGGTTAAGCTTGTGGGGATTGGCAGAACGCACGAAAGATGCGGCCCCTATAGCGTTAGACCTTAACCTCAAATACTACCACCCCCCAGAACAGTTTAGAAGTCCGTCGACTATAGCTATACAGAGGTCGGCCAAAATGCCGCAATCGCGCATGTTTAAAACTTCTGCCCAAAGCCCACCGCTCCGCGGGCCCCTTTTTGTAAGAGCGCACAAAAATCCAAAATATAGAATAAATATACATTTGGGTCTTGAAATCCAGCGACCACTCGTGTATAATGTTCACTACAAACAGTATAAATATAACTTCAAGCTATACATGCAAAGAAGGTAATCATCATGCCAACCAAGGTATTCATAGACGGCGGCGAGGGCACTACCGGCCTTCGGCTGCACGAGCGCTTGAGTGCGCGGAACGACATACAACTGCTCACCATCGACCCTGCCCTGCGCAAGGACGAGAGCGCAAAGGCAGAGATTTCGAACGCAGCGGACATAGTCTTCCTCTGCTTGCCAGATGACGCTGCACGAGCGTCTGTGGCCGGGATAACAAACCCCAATACAAAAGTCATCGACGCCTCAACCGCACACCGGGTTCTGGATAGCTGGGCCTACGGCCTGCCCGAGCTCTCCGCCGGCCACCGGGAAAAAGTCGCGACGTCCACATGGATTTGCGTGCCGGGCTGCCACGCCTCCGGCTTTAATCTGTTGGTCTATCCGCTGGTGGCAAGCGGATTAGTGGCAGCTAATTACCCCTTTGCTTCCCACTCGGTCACCGGGTATAGCGGGGCGGGCAAAAAAGTCATCGCCGCCTATGCCGAGGACGATCGCCCCGGGTATTATGGCACTCCCCGCCAGTACGCTCTGGGGCAAGCCCACAAACACCTGCCCGAGATGCAAAAGATCTCCGGGTTGGCGCACCCACCAGTTTTTAACCCCATCATCGCGGATTTTTACTGCGGTATGGTGGTTACAATTCCGCTGCATCTGCGGCTGCTGAAGGGCAGCCCGGACGCTCAGCAGCTGCACAGCTTCTTCTCAGACTTTTACGCCGGGCAAAAACTGGTGACAGTCGCGCCATGGCAAGCCGAAGCCTCTCTACCCGAGGGTATGCTTGAGCCCGCTCACTTTTCCGGCCGGGACGACCTCGAGATTTTCGTCTGCGGGAACAGCGAGCACGCTATCCTAGCGGCCCGCTTCGACAACCTGGGCAAAGGTGCCTCCGGGGCGGCCATACAGTGCATGAACATATCCCTTGGTCTGTCCGAGGAAACCGGGCTAGTCACAGGCAGCTGACAGTTGACAATTATAGAATCGCCTGAAGCGATTGAATTGAAAGATGCAGCTCAAACTGCTATAATCAAAATTGTCCGCGCGGCGGACTCGTTTGCTGTCAACTGTCAACTGAGAAAAAGGAGAACATAAGTATGTCTATTAAACTCATCCAAGGCGGCGTTTGCGCCCCTGCAGGATTCACTGCCGGGGGAGTTCGCTGTGGGCTGGCGAAGAAACCGGGCAAGAAGGATTTGGCCCTTATCTACAGCGAGACACTCTGCACCGCGGCGGCCAGCTACACCACCAACAAAGTCAAGGCCGCGCCCGTCCTGCTCACCCAAGCCCACCTGCGGGACGGCAAAGCCCAGGCGATTTTCTGCAACAGCGGTAACGCAAACGCCTGCGTTCCCGGCGGGGAAGAAGCTGCCAGCCGGATGTGCTTTATGGCCGGCAAGCTGCTGGACTTAAACCCCGAGGACATCATCGTGGCCTCTACCGGGGTTATCGGCCAGCCGCTTAACATACCTCTTATCGAGAGCGCTATGCCAAAGCTGGGCCAGGCGCTCACCGGGGAAGCCGAAGGTAGTAAAGCTGCCAGCTCGGCTATCATGACCACCGACCTCATGGAGAAGGAAATCGCCGTCTCATTTGAGCTGGACGGCAAAACCTGCTCTCTGGGCGGCATAGCCAAAGGCTCGGGGATGATACACCCCAACATGGCCACCATGCTCGCCTTTTTGACCACCGACGCCGCTATCTCTTCCCCCATGCTGAAGGCAGCGCTGGACTTCGTTATCCCCAGCACCTTTAACATGGTCAGCGTGGACGGCGACACTTCTACCAACGACATGTGCGCCATTATGGCCAACGGCCTTGCCGGCAACTCTCAGATTATCACACACGGCCCCGACTTTGACGCCTTCGCGGCGGCGCTGGCCCGAGTGCTTATCTACCTTGCCCGCCTGATGGCCCGGGACGGCGAGGGTGCCACCAAGCTGCTCGAGTGTACGGTTACCGGTGCCAGCAGCGACGCCACCGCCAGGATTCTTGCAAAGGCGGTTATAGGCTCTAACTTGGTCAAGTGTGCTATGTTCGGCAAGGACGCCAACTGGGGCCGGATAATCTGCGCCCTGGGTTACTCGGGTGCGGACTTTGACCCGGGGCAGGTCAAAATCTCCCTTGCCTCGGAGGCTGGAACAGTTGTTGTCTGCCAGAACGGCACAGGGCTTAACTTTTCGGAAGAGCTAGCCCTTAAAGTCCTTGAGCCCGAAGAGATCGGCATTCAGATAGAAGTTGGCCAGGGCGAGGGCGGCGCCGTTGCCTGGGGCTGTGACTTTAGCTACGATTACGTTAAGATAAACGGAGATTACCGCTCATGATGAATAAAGACAACTCGACAGTCGCGGACGTTCTCATACAGGCGCTACCCTATATCCAGAAATACTTTGGCAAAATAGTGGTGATAAAATACGGTGGCCACGCCATGCAGAGCGAAGAGCTCAAAAACGCGGTGATGAAGGACATAGTCTTGCTTTCTCTGATCGGCATCAAAGTGGTGCTGGTACATGGCGGCGGGCCTGAGATTAACGCCACACTAAACGCGATGAATATACCCACCCGGTTTGTGGACGGCCTGCGCTATACCGACCTTGAAACCGTGGATGTTGTCCAGATGGTCATGTCCGGCAAGATAAACAAGGGGCTGGTGGGGCTGCTCACCCGCAGCGGAGGCAAAGCTATCGGTCTTTGCGGGCTGGACGGCGGGCTTATCCAGGCCAAAAAGCTGGACGTCGATGTGGATTTAGGATACGTAGGCGAAGTCACAGCGGTGAATACCGACGTAATATTCGACCAACTTGACAAAGGCTACATTCCGGTCATCTCTTCGGTTGGCGGTGATAGCTCAGGCAATCCGTACAACATAAACGCCGACAGCGCAGCCGCCGCTATTGCCGGTGCGCTCAAGGCTGAGAATCTGATCCTAATGACCGATGTCGTGGGTCTGCTGCGGGACAAGAACGACGAGAGCACCCTTATCCCCCAGGTGAATATCAGCCAGGTACCTGCCCTTGTCAACGACGGTATAATCTCCGGCGGGATGATTCCCAAAGTCGAGAGTTGCGTGCTGGCCGTTCGCCAGGAGGTTAAGCGAGCGTTCATCATAGACGGGCGGATTCCACACTCGATCCTAATTGAGTTGATGACCAATGAAGGTATCGGCACGATGTTTAAGGTGTAGGGTACGCGCCCCCGCGCGTACCGGCCG
Source organism: Oscillospiraceae bacterium (assembly GCA_009780025.1). Lineage (GTDB taxonomy): Bacteria > Bacillota > Clostridia > Oscillospirales > Ruminococcaceae > WRAV01. The sequence continues at coordinate 51,294 of WRAV01000005.1, forward strand.
ATTATGGCGGCATCCCAATAATACGACGGTACGCGCAGGGGCGCGTACCCTACAAGGAGGTCACCCCATGACAAGCAATGAACTGCGACAAAAAGACGCCGATTATATCGCCGGCACATATGCGAGAAATCCTATTGTCATCAGTGAGGGGCAAGGAGTCAAGCTCACCGACGGCGAGGGGCGTGCCATAATTGACTTTTCCTCTGGAATAGGGGTTTTGTCGGTGGGGCATTCGCACCCTGCCTGGCTGAGCGCCGTCACCGAACAAGCGGGCAAACTCGCGCACATCTCCAACCTATACCACACCCAGCCAATGGCCGAGCTGGCACAGAAGCTCTGCGAGCGCACCGGCATGAGCCGGGTCTTCTTCGGGAACTCCGGGGCCGAGGCAAACGAGGGCGCGATAAAAACCGCCCGCAAGTACATGAGCGACAACTACCCCGGCGTCCGCGACACTATTCTCTGCCTGCAAAACTCCTTCCACGGGCGAACTATTACTACCCTGAGTGCCACCGGCCAGCCTGATTACCACAAACACTTTGGCCCATGGCCGGCAGGCTTTGCCTTCACCCCGGCCAACGACATCCCCGCGCTAACCGAGAACTGCACTAAAAACGTGGGTGCAATCATGATAGAGTGCATACAGGGGGAAGGCGGCGTCGTACCGCTTGAGGGTTCCTTTATATCTAAGATAGCCAAGATCTGCGCCCGCGAGGATGTTCTGCTGATTGTGGACGAAATCCAGACTGGGGTTGGGCGCACCGGTAAGTTTCTGTGCTGCGAACACTACGACCTAAAGCCGGATATCGTCACCCTGGCCAAGGGGCTGGGCGGCGGGCTGCCCATTGGGGCCATTCTCTTCGGTGAGAAAACCATGGGCACACTGGGCAAAGGGGAGCACGGCTCCACCTTTGGGGGTAACCCCATCTGTTGCGCCGGGGCAAACGCAGTGCTGGATATCATCGACGGGCCGTTCATGGCGCAGGTTGAGAGTAACGGCGCATACTTGAGAGCACAGCTCGAGGCGCTGCCAGGCGTCACCAAGGTCACCGGCGGAGGCCTAATGCTGGGCGCATCCCTGGAAGACGGACTTAAAAATACCGACGTTGTGGCCGCTTGCCTGAAAAAGGGCCTGGTCGTACTGACCGCCAAAGAGAAACTGCGATTTTTGCCCCCGCTGACAGTAACACAGGCGGAAATCGATGCCGGTCTTGAAATACTTAAAGAGGCTATTAGCTCGCTGAGGTAGATAAATAAACAGGAGGGTAACACTATGAAACACTTTCTCAAACTGCTCGACCTTACCGGGGATGAGATCGTAAACCTGCTCAACATCGCCGACCAGCTCAAGTACGAGACTAAAAACGGCATTGCCCACCACCACCTGGCCGGCAAGACTCTGGGGATGATCTTTACCAAGTCATCCACCCGTACCCGTGTGAGCTTTGAGGTGGGCATGTACCAGCTGGGCGGGTACCCCCTGTTCCTCTCTGCTAACGACCTCCAACTGGGCCGCGGCGAGCCGATTGAAGATACCGCTAAGTGCATGTCCCGCTATGTGGACGGTATCATGATACGCACATTCAAGCAAAGCGATGTCGAGGACCTGGCCAAGTACGGCAGCATCCCGGTAATAAACGGCCTGACCGACGACTTCCACCCCTGCCAGGTGCTGGCCGACTTGATGACAATCCGTGAGCACAGAGGCGCACTCGCCGGGCTGAAGATGGCGTTCATAGGCGATGGGCACAACATGGCAAACTCCCTGACAGTCGGCGGGCTCAAAGTCGGCATGGAAGTTTGCATGTGTATGCCTAAGGGCTACGACAAGCTCCACCCGGATGTAATAGCCTTTGCTAAAACACAGCCTGACTTCACCATCATAGATGATCCTGTGGCCGCTGTAAAAGGCGCCGACGTGGTTATCACCGACGTATGGTCCTCGATGGGCCAGGAAGATGAAGCCGAAGCCAGGAAGAAGGCTTTCGCCGGCTACCAAGTAAACGACGAGCTGATGGCACATGCAAAACCCGGCGCCAACGTACTCCACTGCCTGCCCGCCAAGCGTGGACAAGAAATCACCGCCGAAATGATCGACAAACACCAGGAGATTTTCGACGAGGCCGAAAACCGCCTGCACGCACAGAAGGCTGTACTGCTGACGCTTATGGGCGATAAAAAATAAGATGCACCGACATAAAAAGGATTGGTCTGCCGGAATGTTACCGGTGGCCAATCCTTTGTTTTGTTCTTCGGCATTATTACTCAGCAGTTTTTTGGTACAGGTAGCAAAATGCCGCCCCGCCAGGAATTGGCACAGTGTTTACCTTAAACCCAGCGTTTGTGCCGGCAGTGGTCAACTGCTCCTGTGTGAAGCACTTATACCCATACTTTGTGTGGGGCAGTTTGCTGAGCGCGTCGTTTGAATACAATGTGTTGGCAAACAGACCGTTCGGCTCCAATACCCGGCTGATTTCCGCCATGACATTTTCGAGGTCGTCCCAAAAGTACACCGTGTTGATTGTGTATACCTTGCTAAAAGAGCCGCTCGCGAAAGACATGGCGCTCAGATCTTGGCAAGCGAACCTCATCCTTCCGCTCTCTACAAATTGGCGGTTGCGTTGATTTGCCGCATCTACCATACTAGCAGAAAGGTCTATGCCCGTGAATGCACCGCTGTGTCGCCGCGCTATCATGTTCAGCACATAGCCGTTTCCGCAGCCGATGTCTAGCACGCTGTCAGAATCGGCAAGGGAGAGCAGTCGTATGGTCTCTTCGTACATTGGACAGTTTATGCGGTTCATGAAGAAGCTGACCACTTTACCGCCAGCGCCCTCCGGAGAGCTGAGTTGCCTCGAAAGGTATTTGTTCAGGCTCATGAGGTTGTCACCCTTGAATATATGAAGCAAAAATATATGGAAGCATCACGGCAACGGCCATAACCACACCGGCCACAGCAATGAGAATGCCGCTTTTTCGGGCTTTTTTTATGGCCAGCGCAAACTCTTCCTCGCTCATGGGTGCCTGACCCTTGGCGATTTGTTTTTTGTTTTGCGGCTCAACTGACATTTTGGCTGGGGAGGCAGCAATAAGAATTCCCCCGATGATGAGTATAATTCCGATAATTTGAATCACGCAATCACTCCGTTTATTGCTTTTGTATCCCAGGTAGCCTTGGGCACAGTTACTTATGAGGGTAATGCCTATGCCCTATTCTTGCTGAGCGCTTGCATAAATCCAAAAGCAATAACCGCTACAACTACGTACAATAATAACGTTAGGGTAAAGCCTATTGCCGGGCTTATCCAATATGTGACATTCACAAATGGATTATCATGTGTAGCTCTAAGAGGTCTAAATATCACGGCTCTAACAATAAATGGCATTATAAAACCAAAAGCTGACAAAGCAATAATTGCTGTGAACCGCAGGTTTGCATCTATCCGAATTTTATCTTTGAAGTGGTACAAGCAAAACAATGCGATGGGGGTAAGCAGTACAAATATCGAAAGAATGGTGCTAGTCGACCCAAATATATGCTGAAAAAAATTACGGCTAACCTGGTTTGAATAATCTCGAATAGTAAACCCATGCACAAGGAACGGCAGAAGCACAAGCACTGCTACCAAAGCAGCCGCAAGCCCTTTAAAGATAATGTCTTCGCGCAGTATTCTTCCGCCTATTTCAAGTTTCGCAGGGCCACTGGCCGGCGCAGAAAAGTGAGCGATGTTGCCTATGCTAAAATCAGCTTTTAGTTTTTCGTTAGTAGCAGTTCCCGGCATCCTCGGCGTAGCGGGCGATTCAATTGTCGCACCACAGTCACCACAAAACTTTGTACCTACCTCATTTTTAGCTCCGCAATCGCCACAAAACATTATAATGTCTCCTTATTTTTTTATATTATCATTATACCAATTGCCTGCCACTTGTCAACGTGGTAATGCTAGAGGACGGCTCTGGAGAGATGGACTGAACTCACTGCCCGGCTAATTAATAGATTAGCGCAAGTTGGCATTGTGCGCTACAATGCAATCATAAATTTTTTTCGCTATATCCCTATCATCTACGTGGACATCAATCTTATCGAGCTCGGAGAGAGGAAAGCTATAGGTAAACCTAGGCCGAAGCCCCCCGACTACTCCGCCAGCTCCGGGGCTGTCGTATGTGCTGCTCCCCCTCAGCCTTAGTTCTCCGCCAAGGCTGTGTGGGTCGAGCGTGTCGGTCAGCTCTATGTCTATTTTGGAGGCGTCGGACAGAGGGATTATTCTCCAAGGCTGATGTACCGCAGAAAAGAGGTCGCGTTGTGATGGGACGCGTACGTTATGCGAAATCGTGAGCGTCTTGGTTTCCAGGCAAAGGGCCCATTCTTTACTCCTGCGACTTGGAAATAAAGGCGAGCGCAGGAAGATGTCCCCGGTGTCTTTGTCTATGTACGACTTGTGTTCTTCCTGCCTTCCGTGTGCGAAGATTTCTAGCGCCGTGGGAGCCCACGTGAACTGCCCTTTTTCAGGCGATCTAAACTTTGCAAAGATAAATATCGCCGCACCGTACCCAGCCGCAATACCAAACACAGTAAACAGTATCATCAGCAGCGGTGCAGTAACGCCTGCGATCAGACTAAGCACCACCGCCAAAACGCCGCCAATTGCAGCAATCTCGATGTTAAAAATGTTGGTCTTCTTTATTTTACCATCGCTTTTCATCTAGCTTTACCTCAGCTTAAATAGCTTTGGCCGCAAATGGCTAGCCAAATAGAGTGATCCACAGACCAGCAGCACGTCATCCCCGCTGCGGCGGGTGAAGGCTGCGGCAAGGCCTGCATCCGGATCTTCGAAAACGCTCACGTCACCGCAGTGCGAGCGAGCCAGCTCGGCTAGCTTTTCTGGCGTGGTCGCATCTTGAACGCCGGGCACCCCGACCGCAGTCAGACTGGCGCACCGAGGCAAAATCTCCTCGAGTGCTCCGGCTACGTCTTTGGCGGCGAGCATACCCATTATCGCGTGGATTTTGCGGCCCTTCAACATATCCAGCGCGCTGCCGAGCACTCTGGCACCGTCCCGGTTGTGGGCGCCGTCCAGGACGATGAGCGGATCACGGCTGATAACTTCCAGCCGGGCGGGGAAGGATGTGCGCGCGATTCCCTGCGCAACGTCCTCGTCACTCGCGGGGAAGCCTCGCTGCTCAAGGGCTTTCAGCGCCTCCAAGGCCACGGTGGCGTTGAGCACTTGGTGCGCCCCGATAAGGGGCAGGTGCAACTCCCTGCCGCCATAAACCATCCGCGTGCCTAAAAAGCTTTCTTCCAGCACCTGCGCTCGCTGAGGTACTATCAGCTCGTTGCCCTCTTCCTCGCACCGGCGGTGAATAACCTCCATGGCCGCGGGCTCCTGTACCGGGTAACAGACAGTTGCCCCACCCGGTTTTATTATCCCGCACTTCTCAAATGCGATCTTGTCTATTGTGTTGCCCAGGTACTCCATGTGATCCATACCAAGGCTGGTAATTACCGAGCAGAGAGGCGGATCGATTATATTGGTGGCATCAAGCCGGCCACCCATGCCAACCTCGAGCACAACGATGTCAACCTGTTGGCGCAAAAAATAGTCAAAGGCACAGACCACTAGAGTCTCGAACTCGGAGGGCGGCTCACCCTGCACGTCCAAAAAATCCCAGTGCTGTTTGACCAGAGTAGCGCTGAGGGCAAAATCCTCCGGCTCAATCATCTCACCGTTTACCTGGATGCGCTCTCTAAAGTCCAGCACAAACGGTGAAATATACAGCCCGGTCTTATACCCCGCTTGGGTTAACACATGGCTGATCATGGCGCAGGTTGACCCCTTGCCGTTAGTACCGGCCACGTGAATGAATTTTAGCTGCTTTTGCGGGTTGCCCATCAAATCGAGCAGCAGCTGAACCCGGCGCAGTCCGGGCTTTGGTCCAAAGCGCGCTATACCGTGAATAAACTCGACTGCCTGGTTATATTCCAAAGTAGAGACCTCCAAGAGTTGTGTTTGTTATTTTGTTGTGTGCAAGGCTATACATTATGCGAGCGGGAATGGAACCCCGCCCCTACATTTTGCTCTTTTATAGACAACCGAGAGCGTTTACTCACTTCTTGTCCCGGTCGGAGCCCTCAAAGAGCTGCCCGAGCGCTATGACTTCCTGGGTTAAGTTTTCTATTGCACCGCCGGTGTCTATGCTTTCAAAAAGCTGCTTTAGAGCCAGGACTTCCTCCCTGACCGCATCTATCTCGCCTTTGAGAGCCAGCACCTGCTCTTCGGGTGACGGCCCCTCCACTTCTTGGGCGACGGGCGGTGGAGCTTGCAGGGCCGGGCTCTTTTCCGCAGGCTTGTCCTGTGGATTTGCCGGCGCTGACTCTTTGGGCGGTTCCGGTTGTACCCGCTTTATTTTACGGCCGGTCACATGCTCTATCGCCTGTATTACCCGCTCCGGCTGGGGCGGCTTTTTTATATAGCCGCGAGCACCTGCATCGGCGCACTCAACCATCTCGGCCTTTCTGCCGACAAGGGCACACATTATAATTTTAGCGTTGGGGTCGATTTTCATCAGCTCTTCGACCAGTTGTGGGCCGCTCTGGCCGGGCATCTGCACGTCTAGGAAGACAATTTCCGGCTTTGTTTGGCGGTAGAGTTTCAGTGCCCCGTCACCGTTGTTGGCCTCGTAGATATCGGCTTTGTCAATGCCACAGTCTTTAAGCAGGATATTCTTTAGCGCCATTCGCATAAAAACGGCGTCATCTACAATTAATGCAACCATTTTGGCTCCTCGCTTTTCAAAATTGCTTGCGGAATATTGTTTAATTGTACCAATTAAGCGTAAAAAAGGCAAGCTGCCCCGCCGCTAGCAGCTTTATCCGCCGCCGGCGTCCGCCTCTTGTTTCACGATTCCTTTGGTTCTCCACCTGCCTATCCGGTAGGCTATGAGGGCTAGCATTGTGTTAAAGACCCACGCGATCAGCAGGGAATACATCAGCGCAACCGGCCGGCCCATAATGTACACAAGCAAATACGCCACCGGTACCCGGATAACAATGGTGTTGATAAGGGATGCCCACATAGGCGTCATAGCATCACCCGCCCCGCGCATAGCCCCCCACAGCACCATGTTTACCGAAAAGGTGAGGTAGCCAACAGCAAGAATACGCAGGAACTGAATGCTCATATCCAACACTTCTTCGGTCTGGGTGAACAGCCCGGCTATCTGCCGACCGAAAAGTAAGATGATAATCATCAGCACAAATGCAGTCCCAAAAGCAAGCAGGGTACACTGCTTTGTGCCTTTGCTGATTCTCTCCACCTTGCCCGCCCCCATGTTTTGGCCGGCGTAGACGCTCATAGCGTTGCCAAAGGAAAAGTTGGGCATCATAACAAAGCCGTCTACCCGCATAACGATCACGTTGGCGGCCAAAAACAGCGGACCAAAGCTGTTGGCCAGGGGCTGCACCGCCATCATCGCTACGGCAAAAGCGCCCTGAGAAACACCGGTGGGCACGCCCAATTTCAGCAACTGGTAGACGTACTTCTTTTGTGGGCGCAGGTAGCTTAGCCCAATATCAAAGCGGTCGCGCATCTGCCGCAACCGGCGCAGACAGAGCAAGCTGGTCAACGCTTGAGAGATCACAGTGCCCAGCGCTGCCCCCATAACACCCCAGTCCAGTCCAGCGATGAGAATAAAGTTGAGTATTATGTTCAGCACCGAGGCAATGGCAAGGTAGAGCAAGGGAGAAAAAGCGTCCCCAACTCCGCGCAAAATCCCGGAGAAAATGTTGAAGTACGCCAGGCCCAAAATCCCCCAGAGTAGGACGTTCATATAGACTACAGCGTCGTCCAAAATCTCGGGCGGAACACCAAGAAACACCAGCAGTGTACGCGAAAACAGCAACCCAATAACCATTATTAGCACACCCGCTATAGCCGTGAGGGTGATGCAGTTGCCGATAGTGCGGGAAAGCTCCTCCCGCCGCCCCGCACCAAAGTACTGGGAGACCATCACTCCCGCGCCCAGGGCAATGCCCATCATCAGCACCATAATGAGAAAATGCGCCGGGATTGTTACGCCCACCGCCGCCAGTGCGTAGTCCCCCACAAAGTTGCCCAGCATGATTGCGTCCACAGTGCTGTACAGCTGCTGAAAGAGATTGCCGACAAGCAAGGGCAGAGCAAATAAACCCAGCTTTTTCCAAGGAGTACCTTCTGTCATATCTATCGCGGTAAACTGTTGTTTTAATCCCATCAATACACCTTTGCGGCGTGAGGCCGGCTCTGTATTCAAATCGCTGTGCTAACTTTATTCCTGCCGGCCTGCTTTGCGCGGTAAAGGGCTTTATCCGCCTCTGAGATAAACGCCTCCCAACTGCTGCCCGGCCGAGGCACTGTGCAGTTGACGCCAATACTAGCTGTCAGACGGGCTTTGCTGTCGTCCTGGCGGTAGAACACACTCTCCGCAACCGCTGCGCGTATACCCTCAGCTACGATGCAAGCGCCCTCTATTGCCGTACCTGGCAACACTATTAGGAATTCCTCGCCGCCCCAGCGGGCCACTAAGTCCACCGAGCGCTTCGCCTTCTTTTTGAGTATGTCGGCAACCTCTCTGAGGGCATGGTCACCCTGCAGATGTCCATGAGCGTCGTTGTATCCCTTAAAGTTATCTACATCCAGCATAAGGACGCTTATTGGAGTTTGGTCGCGGGCAGCCCTTTTCCACTCTTGGTTTAGGTAGGTGTTCAGGTGGCGGCGGTTGGCCGTGTGGGTCAGCACATCGGTCTCGCTTAGCAGGTGGATCGTACGCATTTGGTTTACTATTTGCAGTTGCTTTTGTACCCGCAGCTTGACTATCGCCGGTGTGAATGGTTTGCTTATATAGTCGGCGGCACCCAGGGTTAGCCCATTCTCTTCGCTGGCTGGGTCGCTCAGACCGGTTATGAAGACAACGGGTATTTCGCCGGTTTCCGGCGCTCGTTTAAGGGCGGCTATGACCTCAAATCCATCGACCCCTGGCAGAACAGCATCCAGCAGTATAAGGTCGGGCCTCTTTTGTTTTGCAAGTTCAATGGCACGCTTGCCGTTATTTACAGTAAAGAGCGTATGCTCACCACCCAGCATCTCGGTCAGCGCTGTTAAATCCCGCTCGTCTGCGTCAACGATGAGTATGCTGTTCCGCCATTCTTGGCCTTGGGTGCTTGCCCCTGGAGTCACTGCGTTCCCCACCTATTCTTTGGCGTATATGGTACAATCCAGCTCTGTTGTTACCTTTACTGTTTAATTATATTGTACATCAATGTGCGCTTTCTCTCAAGCCCTATATAGCAATTCAACTTGAAAGGCGCCCTTTGCTTTGCCGCTGAGCGCATACACAGCGTTCTCACTGCGCAAGCCGCGTACTTAAAAATAGTTGGTCTACACTATATTTACATGGAGCGGTATATTTCCTACTTGCATTAATAGTGACAACACCGCACGGCAGCGCCGCTTTTTGTGTTTGCTCGCCCGCGAAATCCGTTATAAAGCGGCACCTGCGGCAACTAAACCAAACGCGCGAACTCCTGACGGGGAAGTAGAGCTCTCAGATGCATATCTATGCACGCTGCCTTTTTTGACAAAACTACATCGTGTGTACCTATCAAAAGACCGCAATATGCCTAAAGCGCACTAATTATTAGCCTTCTCCCTTGACAAAGTGGCTTGAATGGAGCATAATGGGGCCTAATACCTGTATCTATAACCCGCTAGATATTTGCATATATATACAGGTCATGCAGGCAAAAATATGCTCTCAACAGTATAAGGAGGTTTATATTCATGAAGAGAAGAAATGTAGCGCGCCTTGCTCTGTTGCTTTGTGTTATGTTGGTGCTGGCGGCCTGTGGCGGTGGCGGCGGTGGGGAGACTCGCCTTATAATGGCTACCGGCGGCGTAGCAGGTACTTATTACCCGTTTGGCGGCGTAATGGCCGGCGTAATTAATGCTAACACTAATATGCAAGTTACCGTGAACGCTTCGGGCGCGTCTGCTGACAATATTCAGCAAATCGGCGCCGGTGACGCGCATTTGGCCCTTGCCCAAAACGATGTTATGTACTACGCTTTCAACGGTGTCAGCATTTGGGCAGACCGCGATCCTATCACTAACATAGCCACTCTGATGACTCTTTACCCGGAAACTGTTCAAATCGTTGTGGATGCCGGATCGGGCATCTATGCGGTTGAAGACCTCGCCGGCATGAGAGTTTCAGTTGGAGATGTAGGTTCCGGAGTTGAGGCAAATGCTACCCAGGTGCTTGCCGTACACAATCTCACCATGAATGACATCAACGTTCTCAACCTTGGGTTCGCCGCTTCTGCCGATGCCATGCGCGACGGTATGCTGGACGCTTTCTTTGTAACTTCAGCAGCACCCAATACCGCAGTTATGGAACTGGCCACCAACCGTGATCTGCGCATTCTCCCAATTGCGGAAGACCGCGCAGCAGCCCTGATTGCCGACTACCCCTTCTATGCGCGGGTGACCCTGGATTCCAGCGACTACTACTGGCTCACCACCCCTGTTAACACTTTGGCAGTCCAGGCAACCTTGATAACATCTACCGACTTGGATGAGCAACTGGCCTTCGACATCGTAAGAGCGCTCATCGAAAACCAGCCTGACATCCTGGAGGGTCACGCCCGTGGTGCGGATATAAGCGCCCATAATGCCGTGCAGTCTATTAGTGTTCCCTTCCACCCGGGTGCTCAGCGGTTCTTTGAAGAATACGGCGTACTGGGATAACCGCACTCTCCATGAATCACAAACGTCTAATGGTGGCGGGCGCGGCCCTGGCTGTTCTCGCCACCCTTCTTTTTAGCTTTGCCTTCAGCAGTGGGCCGTACCTGCTGCTCGCCAACGATGAGACCGACGAGGTATTGCTGCGCCACCCAGTCTACCAGGGCCAGGAGTTCAGCGTGAGCTTTATCCACTCGGTCAACCAGAGTCCAGTTAGAGAGATATACATCATTGTAGGCGGGAAGATTGTCTTAACCGCCGCCCAGTTCGAGACTTTTGGTGCCGGTATGCCCACCGAGCTTGAGTCAGGCCAAGTTCTTGTCCGCCTGCCAGATGGCGATATGCGCATAGATGGCTTTGACCGAAGCTTAACGGAACTGCGCTATATGGTTCCGCACGGCTCAGATATTATTCTAAACATTGGAGAGCGGCAAATCCCGCTGAGCTCTCTGGACGCACCGGGACAGACGGTGCGATTTTCTGTTTTTCAGCGCGGCCTTTGGCACATATTTTGAGCCAGCGCCGCAAGCCGACCCACGGCAGCTTGGCCGTAACTTAGGAGGGTTTGTCAGGTGACGGACAAAGATAAAAAAGACATTGACACTCCGGCAGAAGGTTTTGACGCCACTGCCGAGGCGGACGTCAGCGAGGAAGAGCTGCAAGAGTTAATGGCAAAGGTCGATAAAGAGTCGAACAACCGCCATTTTTCCGGGGTGCCGCAAATTATTATGCGCTACCTTTGCGTGGCTTTCTCGCTCTATATGCTGGCCATAAACACCATTTTCCTCATGCCGCCTCAAGTTCACCGGGCATCGTTTGTGGGGCTTGTTATCCTCTTCACTTTTTTGCTTTACCCGGCCAGCAAAAAGAACAACTTGAAAATAAACTGCCTCCCCTGGTACGACTTGGCTCTGGGGGTCATCGGGGTGACGTGTTTCCTTTACTACGCCTTCAACTTTAGAACTATTGTTGGCCAGATGGCTACTTTTACCACGCTTGACTTCATCATGGCGATTACCGGCATCTCTATCCTGTTTATCGCCTGTTACCGGGTTATGGGCCTGCCGCTAATGGTTGTCGTTGCGGTATTTGTCGGCTACGCTTACTTTGGCCGGTGGATACCCGGGCAGTTCGGCCACGCGGGTTACCGGGTCGAGCGGATCTTCAACTTCCTTTTCTACACCACCGAGGGCGTGCTAGGTACACCAACCGCTGTTGCGTCTACATTTATCTTTGTGTTTATGTTATTCGGTGCCTTTCTTGCCAAGACCGGTATCGGGCAGTTTTTCATCGACATTGCCAACGCCCTGGCCGGAAAAGCTGTGGGTGGGCCTGCCAAGGTCGCTGTTATCGCCTCAGCTCTGCAAGGAACGGTTACAGGCAGCTCGGTAGCCAATACGGTGGCCTCGGGTACATTTACTATTCCGCTAATGAAGCGGCTGGGCTACAGCAAAAACTTCGCGGGAGCGGTTGAGGCTTCAGCGTCCACCGGCGGCCAGCTTATGCCGCCGATCCTGGGCGCTGCCGCATTTCTCATGGCGGAAATCACCGGAATACCTTACGCACAGATTGCCCTAGCGGCCACAATTCCGGCCATTCTATACTTCGCCTGTATCTTTGCCGCCGTCCACTTCGAGGCTAAGAAGCACGGGCTAAAAGGTCTGCCCGAAGATGAAGTACCCAAGGCTCTGCCTCTGCTGCTTGGCAAAGGTCACTTGATGCTAAGCATCGGCTCTATTATCTTCTTCCTCTTCATGGGCTTCACGCCTACGCGCTCGGCACTTTACGCTATTTTGGTAGTCATTGCACTCAGCATGATTCGCAGGGATACCCGGCTTACCCCGAGCAAGTTTATCGACGCGCTGGAGACCGGTGCGCGCAATACCATCAGCATAGGCGTGGCTTGCGCCATGGCCGGCATGGTAGTGGGCGTGGTGGTTTTGACCGGCCTTGGGATAACCTTCGCAAACGCCATGCTTGCACTGGCAGCTGGAATCGGGCACGAGACGGTGCGGCTGTTGGTTGTACTCTTCTTCACCATGATCGCCTCTCTCATACTGGGGATGGGTGTGCCCACCACGGCAAAGTACGTTATAATGGCCACGGTGACGGCACCCATTCTGGTGCGTGAGCCGCTGGCAGTGCCTTTGCTGGTTGCACACATGTTCGTTTTCTACTTTGGCACCGACGCCGATATCACACCACCTGCAGGGCTCGCAGCCTACGCGGCAGCGGGCATCTCCCGAGGCTCGCCTATAATGACCTGTGTGATAGCTGTACGGCTGTCCATAGCGTCGTATATAATACCGTACATCTTTGTCTTTAGCCCGGCGATGCTGTTTATCGACACCAACGCTTTCGAGGTTATAAAAATTACGCTTACCGGGCTTGTAGGCATAATCGGGATAGCCTCCGGCCTGGCGGGGTACTTCATCTTACCTTTGCGTAAGTACGAACGGGCGATGGTTATTATCGGCGGGTTATTGATGGTTCACCCCGGCATTCCCACCGATATTGTAGGCATCGCGCTCATTGGTGGCACATACATGCTACAAAAAATGCGCGAAAAAAACACCCCGCTCTCCCCTGCTTAACCGTCACATAGGAGGCTCGCGTAAATGGATACGGCTATCTCGATAATCTTCGGCTTGATTATAGCCTTGTTGCTTGTAATTGCTCTGCTTCTCCTGCGCGGCAGGGGCGCGTCTTTGATAGCGGGCTACAACACGCTCAGCAACGACCAGCGCGCAAAATACGACGAAAAGACCCTTTGCCGGTTTACCGGCCGGCTGCTGATAGCTGTCTGCGCCTGCATGGGGATTGTCTGGGCCGGGATACACCTGGAGCTCTCTTGGGCTATATGGGTAGGCGTCACCCTAATGATTGCGCTGCCAATTGCCGGGGCAATTTACGCGAATACCGGTGGGCGGTTTCTCAAGTAGGCTTGCCCAGCGCAAGTCGCAGCCGTTGACAAAAGGAGAAGCTAACAGGCGCTCTGCCGCTAAACCTCTGCTTCGGTGACTTAATCTAACTAAAAGCGCCACCTTCCCGAAGATTGGAGAAGGTGGCGCTTTGTTGCACTCAAACCTATTTGTGGAGTTTGCCCAGCAGCCAAACGATATTCTCGCCCAACCGCATCATGGTATCTACGCCCTCGCTGTCCTTGTTGTAGTCGCCTTTTGCCCGGGCAAGGCTCATGTTCCAGTAGCTGCTACCGGGAACAAGCATGTCGTTTATAAGGAAGAAGTGGTTGATTGAGTTCAGGGTGTGTATCCCCCCGGCCCGACGTACGGCGCTGACCCCTGCCCCAACTTTACGGCTGAGCGACATATCGTCAAATCGAGAGATGAACCCGCAGCGATCAATTACCGATTTGAGCTCCGGTGTCAAATCGGAAAAATATGTCGGCGAACCCAGCAATATAGCGTCGGCCTCCATCATCTTTTGGTAAACCTCGTTCACCCAGTCGTCAATGACGCACTTGCCTTTGTGCTTGCCGCACCCGCCGCAGGCCGTACAGCCCCTCACTTCTCTTCCGCCCGCCTGGTAGATTTCGGCTTCAAGGCCGGCCTGGGCGCAGACTTCCAGCACAGTTCTAAGCATGTCCGCCGTATTGCCGTCCGGGCGCGGACTGCCGTTAATCGCAAAAACTTTTGGCATTGGTTACCCCTCCGCTTTTCGCATTTTTACCATTATAGCGGACGCAGCCAACAGGGTCAAGCCGGAGTTAGTTGAAGGGGCTGCCCCTGCTGTAATGGAATAAACTCACCATATACTTAAAAAATTTTGCAAATATCCTGTAATGAAAACCGGTCTTCGCCGTATACCATTGTGTAAACCTTGCAAGAGTTACACCATCCGCACAGAAAGGGGCTGCTATGGAAGCGATAGCACTAAAAGAGGGAATGCAGGCAAAAGCTAAGATGGACGTCGAGCTGTTGGAGTCGATATATCGTCAGTATTACAAAAACGTATACAACTATATTGGCTTTCGCATCAATAACCACTTCGACGCTGAAGAGCTCGCCAGCTTAGTTTTTGAAAAGGCCATAAGCAAATGGGGCCGCTACAATCCTGATTTCCCCGTGGAAGCTTGGCTTATCAGCATAGCCAAAAACACCGTCACAGACTATCTGCGCGCAAAAAAGCGCAAATACTTTGTTAGCCTGGACAACATTATCGACTTCGTCTTTCCCGGCGCACAGCCGGATGAAATGGCGGTTAGAGACGAAGAAAACAGAGCTTTGATGGTTGCCATGGCAAAGCTTAAAGACCAAGAACGGCAGATATTATCTATGAAGTTTGCCACTGACCTGGGGCACCGCGAAATCGCACAAATACTGGGATTAAGCGATTCAAATGTGGGTGTTATCGTCCATAGAGCCATAAAGAAGCTGCGAAAACTTATGGGTGGGGAGGAGGATGAAGCATGAGACACAATTCTGACGCTGAGTTTTTAGAAAGGTGCAGAGAAGTCGACTTCTCTGCCGAGAGCGTGAACTACGAGAAAAACCTTGACGCCTTAAAGGCTAAACTAACCACTGAGGAGAGATTTGCTGTGAATAAAATTAGAAAAATGCCTGTCGCTGTTGCCGCTGCTCTTGCTGTTGTACTGTCTTTGTCGGTTGTTGCTTTGGGGGCAACTGTTTGGCGGCATATGGACACTAGGATTATACAAGGGGAAGAATATGTACGGCACTTCTCTATGCAGGAAGCCACCGATGGTTCCGGCTTTACAATGGGAAGCCTGGACATAGACCCGAATGCCAGTGGCCCGATAATCGCCGACGTTGAAGGCGAAAAGGTTGTGCTTTGGGACGCACACGAATATGATGACTTAGATGCAGCGCTAGCACGCCTCTCAGCCACTCTCGGCGACTTAAAGATGCCTGCGTACCTCCCCGAAGGGTTTACTTTTGAGCAGGCCACTTACCACGCAAACGTAACCGCATTAAATATAGACTATAGCTTCGGTGGGCAGGAACTTCGCGTGCGTATTTCGCACTACCCGGAAGAGTGGGGAATCCCCCAGTGGTCGGCAACTTTTGAGGAAGTCGAAGTAAACGGCTGGGTCGGTAAGACCGGTGACGGTAGCTTGTGGGTTCAAGTTGGCGATATCTCATACTTCTTCGACGGCTACAATTCCGACTTGGACTACGACCACCTTATCAGAATTGCCAAGTCTCTGCGGTAAGCATTGACATATAGGCCCACTTTTTGATACCATACTTTTGAAGAGCGAATGGGTGGAGGATTTAGGTTTCCTCCACCCATCACGTATTTACAGCTCCATATAATCGAAAGCGAGGAAGGCTTTATGCAGATTATCGTGAGGAAACCAACCCCAGCCGAGCGTAACCAAATGTTAACTCAGCCCACCTGGGAGTGCGCCGTCTCCAGGTTTGATTGGCACTACGACGAGCAGGAGGCCTGCTTGCTGGTAGCCGGGCAGGTAACCGTCACTTATGATGGCGGCAACGTAACCTTTGGCCCAGGGGACTATGTCATTTTTCCGCGCGGGCTCTCCTGTGTTTGGGATGTGTCGGAGCCTGTTAAAAAGCACTACACCTTTGGGTAGTCTGTTGCTATCCAAGTTCCCCGGCGCCCGCGTTGTAGATATACCCCCTCATCGGGTCGAGGGAGATTGCGCTGCCGTCGGTGATAGCTCTGGTCGCGCCGTCCACATTGGCGATAACCGGGATATCGAGAGCTATGGCCGCGGCCACAGCGCCTGAGAGTGTAGCCTCTTCCTCGGTAACCAGCCCCTTGGCCCGCTTGAGCAAGCGCAGAATGTCAGTGGTTGTTTTGTCTATTACCAGTATGTCCCCTGCCGAAAAGTGCCCGGAGCCCACCCGACGGCTGACCACGCACACCCTCGAGGACGTTCTGTTCTCGCCTCCCATGCCTTTGCCGGTAGCTATGACGTTGCCCAGCACATGCACCTGCATTGTGTTTGTAATGCCTGAGTACGCCGCAGAGGATGACCCGGTGATTACGATAAGGTCGCCGTCTTTGGCAAGGCCCGCTTTCATGGCTTGGTCCGCGGCAGACTTGAACAGCGCCTCGGGTGTGTCCACATACTCGCTGAGCAGTGGCATAACCCCCCAGGACAGCGCCATTTGCAAATACGTCTTTTGGAGCGGAGTGGAGACGATTATCGGCGTCTGAGGCCTAAAGCGCGAAATCATCCGCCCGGCGCTTCCGTTGCGGCTAACCGCTACGATAGCCGCCGCGTTTAGGTCGTGGGCGGTGGCACAGGTTGCGTAGCTTATGGCGTTTGTAATGTTTTTACCCATTTCGGCGGCGCTGTGGTAGGCAAAGAACCGCTGCCTGTAGTCGATAGATTTTTCGGTCCTTTCGGCTATTTTTATCATGGTCGCAAGGCTCTCAACCGGGTACTTGCCCGCCGCCGTCTCCCCGGATAGCATTATAGCGCTTGTGCCGTCGTGTATCGCGTTTGCAATGTCGGTCACTTCTGCGCGGGTGGGACGAGGATTGCGCACCATCGACTCGGGCATTTGGGTAGCAGTTATGACTTTTTTGCCGGCTGTGTAGCACTTGCTTATCAGCATTTTTTGAATCGCCGGCAGCTCCTCAAATGGTATCTCGACTCCAAGGTCGCCTCTGGCCACCATTATGCCGTCCGCCTCGCGGATAATCTCGTCGATATTGTCAACGCCCTCGGAACTCTCGATCTTGGCAATCAGTTCAAGGCGGTTGGGGCCCAGCTCCTCCAAGTAGTTCTTGACTTGGAGCACGTCCCTGGCGCTGCGCACAAACGAGAGGGCAATGTATTCAAAGTCGTTCTCGTAGGCGAACTTTACGTCGGCTTTGTCCTTCTCGTCCATGTAGGGCATGTTTGTCTTGATTCCGGGGAGGTTGATGCTCTTCCGGTTGGAGAGCGCGCCGCCGTTGAGCACCCGGCAGATGACGTCGGTCTCGGTCAGCCGCTCCACTTCAAGCTCTATGAGCCCGTCGTTCAGCAGGATTTTATCTCCCTGAGATACCACCTGCGGCAGCTCGTCATATGTCACCGAGACGACTGTACCCTCGCCCTCAATTTTTCGGGTGGTCAGGGTAAATGTGTCCCCTTCTGTCAGTGTGACCGGGCCCTCTTTGAACGTACCTGTGCGTATTTCGGGGCCCTTTGTGTCCGCCAGCAGCGCCACCGGGCGGGCCAGCTGCTCGCGCAACCTTTTGATATGTTCGGCGGTTACTAAGTGGTTTTCGTGGGTGCCGTGGGAAAAATTGAGCCTTGCCACATTCATGCCGCCGGCAATGAGCTCGTTTAGTATTTCCGGGCTTTCGGACGCCGGACCGATTGTGCAAACAATCTTCGTCTTGCGAACGTACATATATAGACGCCTCCTCCGCGTTATTTCAAGCTTAGCCATTTATTAGATATTATACCATAAGCGCAGCGTTGGTATAGTTGCGCATCAAGAGCCGGTTGCCGCTTTAGCGGCGAGGCGCCTGGCATCGTATAATATCTGCGCCCTTCCGCGGATATTATACCATTAAAACGTAGGTATGCGCAACTTTGGGAGCGCCTTCTTGCTTCCAGGCCTTTTCTATTGCCAGGTAAAAATTTTTGATGTATAATTATTATTTTAACGCGAGGAGGTCAAACAATGCGGCAGTGTAAGCAATGCGGCGCTACTTTTTTTAGCGGCGAGACACTTTGCGCTTACTGCGGGGAGCCGCTGATACCCGGTGCTGCGCGCAAAGAATCCTCGCGGGGGCGCGAGCGAAGTTATAGTCATGGCCACCAAAGCAGACAGCAATGGGATTACTCGGCTTTTGGTCAAGGATTTTGCAGGCGAGGCGAGACCCCGCCGCCTATAAATATGTTCCGGCAAAGCCGCTGGGATCGCTTTATCGCGGCGGCGCTGGCCTTTGTATTTGGCACTTTTGGCGTACACTGGTTCTTTTTGGGCAATAGACGCCGCGGCGCCTGGTACGCTATATTTTTCTGGACCGGCATACCTACCATACTCGGAATTATTGACGGCGCCATGCTGTTGGGCGGCGCCGTACGGGACAGTTTTTAGCACTTGTCAATGCACGTCAAAATTTTCATCTTTCACAGTCTTTACTTACCATATGGCGAGCGCGGATTAGCGCGGTGTGTTCGGGCAAATATAAACTTGAGACGCAGGCCATGAAAGCACGCTTAACACCGGCATTTTAGTTTAAGCGTACTTTCTTAAATGCGGCCTGGTCTCTTTGTTTTTCACAGCCCGGCCTTGCCGCTGCCGCAAAAGCGGCAACCGCGTAAAAGAATAGGTTCAATATACTTTCGCGGCTATATGGAGTTATTTATGAAAAGGACTCTCACTGTAATTTTGGCGGTGCTTATGATGCTCTTTGCTGCCGGTTGTTACGGCAACACCACCCCCGACGGCACCACCCGCAGCCGCGCACACGGCGGCACTACCCGCGGCCACGCGTATGGCGGCACTTACGACGGCCTTTACCGCGACGGTAGCCGCGCAGGCCATGTAAGGGATGGCGCAGGTATTGTTGACGGCGCTGTTCGCGGCGGCCATACTCGCGCTCACGGCGGTACCACTCGCGGCCGCGCACACCACGGCACACACCACCGTGCCCATGGCGGCGCAATGCGTGGCCATACCAACCGCACCCATAACAACGCCACCGACGGTTCTTTCGCCGATGGCACCGCTGGACGCGACTACCAAAACTACCGCAACCACCGCCCGATGATAGGCGGCCTTGAGTACCTGCGGTAACGCTTAACCCCCCAATAAAGCAAATTGGCCACCCGGTCAGTTTGCTTTTTTTTGACCAATATTTGACTGTCCCCTCTTTTTGCGATATTATATGTCTGAGTTTAATGTGTTTGCAATGCTTGGGGGGTGCTTAACTGGATATTCTAGCATTCAGCTTCAATGCGACCATGCCGATCGTCCTCTGCATGGCGCTGGGGCTGTTTTCTCGTCGAGCCGGAATGATAAACCAAGACATGGCGCCGAGGCTTGGCAACTTCTGCTTTACGCTTCTTTTGCCAGCTATGCTTTTTTATAGCATTTACAGCATTGACTTTACGGCTGAATTTTCGCTTAGTTTGGTGTTGTTCGCCACTATCTCACAAATTTGTCTCATCGCCGTGCTTTGTCTTATATTTTTCTCGACAGTAAAAGACAAAGCTAGAGCCGCTACTTATGTACACTTATCTTACCGATCCAACTACGCGATGTACGGCGTCGCTCTTGCGCAGGGCATGTTCGGAGCCGCCGGGGTTCAGGTAGCTGCCATGTTGATTCCCGGCACACTGATACTCTTCAACCTGGTCGCCGTTATTCTGTTCAGCTATTGCAGCGTAAAGGCAGACAGCTCCCCCGGACAAGTTGCCCGAGAGTTTGCGCTAAATTTAGTTAAAAACCCACTTATCGTGACCAGTGTTGTGGGCGTAGTCGTCTCTCTTTCCCCCATTACCTTGCCGGTTTTTCTCTACACGACCACCCGGAACATATCGCTGATGACCGTGCCTTTCTGCCTCATTGTAATCGGCTCGCAAATCGACTTCGGCGGTCTCAAGAGCGATATTAAGGCCATGTTCGCCATGAGCTTCATTAGGCTGGCTATCGTCCCTTTGGTCATGATTCCCATCGCGATTCACATGGGCTTTCGTGGGGCCGCCCTAGCTGCGCTGCTTGTGCTTTTCTCTTCCCCCTGCGCCACCGCCGGCGCCATAATGGCCCAAAAATACAACGTCTACCCCGACCTTGCCAACCAAACTCTGGCTGCCACCACCGTCTTTGGCGGACTGACCAACTTTATTTGGATTTCAGTTTTGCGATATTTTGAGTTCTTTTGAGGAGGCCCCCCGCTTTGCGCGAAGTCTACCTGGATAATTGCGCCACCACCCGCACCGACCCTGACATCGCCGCAGCTGCCCTTGAAGCGATGATCACCGACTACGGCAACCCGTCCTCTCTGCACAGGAAGGGGCTTGAGGCCCAGCTGCTCCTCGAGAGAGCGCGGGAACAGATAGCCACCGTTCTTAGCTGCCAGCCCGAAGAAGTCTACTTCACTAGAGGCGGCACAGAGGCCAACAATCTGGCTATTCTGGGCGCGTACTCGGCCCACAGGCGCAGAGCAACTCACCTGGTCGCCGGCCAAGGGGAGCACGCGTCGGTCCTGGGCCCGTTAAAGCATTTGGGCGAGCAGGGCGCGGAAGTAGCTTTGACCCCGCTCCTCGCCGAGGGGCACCCCGACCCTCAGGAGATGAGCGCAGCCGTGGGCGAGGGTACACTGCTGATTTCCTGCGCGCTGGTAAACAGCGAGGTAGGAGGTCTTGCCCCCATAGGTGAGTTTGCTCGGACAGCCAAAGCAAAGTCTGGGCGTGTGCTAATCCACTGCGACGCGGTTCAGGCGTTTGGTAAAATCCCAATCTCGGTGGACAAGCTGGGGGTGGACATGCTCAGCTTGAGCGGGCACAAACTCCATGCACCCAAGGGAATCGGGGCGCTTTACATACGCAAGGGGGTACGAATCCACCCGCTGATGCATGGCGGCCAACAGCAGCGCGGCCTCTGTCCCGGCACCGAGAGTGTACCACTGGCTGTCGCTTTTGGGGCTGCCATAGAGAAAATTACCTGTGATATAAACCGAAACTTCGAGAATTACCAGCGTCTGCGCAAATTTTTTCTTAAAAAAATAGAAAACTTTCCCGGGCTTTGCATCAATTTGGCTAGCGAGACCACACCTTATATATGCAGCACCAGCTTACCCGGCTATAAAAGCGAGACTTTGGTGCACTTCCTGGCTGAGCGAGGGATGTATGTATCGGGAGGCTCGGCCTGCGCAAAGGGCAAAGACAGCCACGTGCTAACAGCCATGGGGCTGCCCCGCGAGCGGATACAAAGCGCACTGCGTGTAAGTTTTTGCAAAGATACCACCGAGCAAGATATAGACCTATTCTTCCAGACATTGGCCCAGGCAGCGGCCTGCATAGCAAGGAGTAGAGCGTAACAAATGAAGGAAGTCATCCTCCTCAAAAGTGGGGAAATCGCGTTAAAGGGGCTCAACCGCAGCTCCTTTGAAGATAAAATGATAAGCAACTGCCGCCGGGCCCTCGGGGACCTAGGCAAGTTTAGTTTTACCAAGGCTCAGAGCACTACTTATGTCAGCTGGCAAGGCGACATTGAAGTGGACAAGGCCGTTGAGCGGCTCTCCCGTGTGTTTGGCATCGCTGCCCTCTGCAAGGCCTGTGTGGTTCCAAAAGACTACTCAGCGATTGAAGAGGCGGCAGCTGCTTACTTGGCAGACGAGCTGCAGGCGGCGCGTACCTTTAAGGTGTTGGCAAAGCGGGCCGACAAAAAGTTCCCGATGAATTCCCCGCAAATTTGTATCGAGCTGGGCGGTTTCCTGCTCGAGCGGTTCCCCCACCTTAAGGTGGACGTGGAAAATCCCGAAGTCCTGGTCACTGTTGAGGTTCGCGACTTTGCCGCGTACATACACGGACGGCAGCTCCCCGGCGCGGGGGGCATTCCGGTAGGCAGCTCGGGGCGCGGTATGCTCCTGCTCTCCGGGGGAATCGACAGCCCGGTAGCCGGGGTGATGATGGCCAAGCGCGGACTGGAATTAAGCGCAGCCCACTTCTTTTCCCCGCCCTACACCAGTGAACGAGCACTGCACAAGGTAAAGCAGCTCAGCCGCAAAATGACTCCCTACTGCGGCGAAATCCGGCTACATGTGGTGCCGTTCACAGAGATATCCGAAGCCATTCGCGAAAGCTGCCCGCAGGAGTACGCCACTATAATAATGCGCCGGTATATGATGCAAATAGCCGAGCTGCTCGCGCACCGGACAGGCTGCGCCGCCCTCATCACCGGGGAGAGCGTGGGCCAGGTTGCCAGCCAAACAATGGCCTCCCTGCAATGCACCGGGGCAAGGCTCACCCTACCGGTAATGCGCCCGGTAATCGGGATGGACAAAGAGGAGATTATCCGCATAGCGCGCAGGGTCGATACCTTCGAGTTGAGCGTACAACCCTACGACGACTGCTGCACTGTCTTTACCCCCAAGCGCCCCAAGATAAACCCGGAGCTCGGTGCGGTTGAACGCGCCGAAGAGAAGCTGGATAGAGAGACTTTGATTCAAAGCGCGCTGGATGGTACCCAGCTGGAAAGCGTGCGCAGCGACACTGTTTTTTAGCTTCTTTAAGAACACAGGTTCTAAACTTTGACCCTGGAGGTTTTTGCCTTGATATCTGAACTTATTCTTGCGCCCAATACAGGGGACGGCGCGAAGGCCGGCGCACAATATGTGGCGCGGGCCCTCACCGACGTTGGCATCAAAGTGCTCGGACAAATAAGCGTTTGCAAGGGAAAGCGAGACTTCCAAAAGACGGTGGCTGCCGCACTCAAGCGGAGCAATGTGGTCGTCACCGTTGGCGGGCTGTGCTTGCAAAGCGGCGGCATTGCCAAACAGGTGGTGGCCGCCGGACTTGGCCGGTCTCTGGAGATGAACGAGGAGTGCCTGATGGCCATAGCGAACCACTGCGCACAGGTTGACGAAGTTTTTCATCCTGAGTACGCGGCTCTTGCCCAGTTGCCTAAAGGCAGCCTTCCCCTGCACGGAAGATACGACAAAACCCCAGGCATCTTGGTCTCGTCCAAGTACCAGCATATAGTCATGCTGCCTGAGTCCGAGGCCGACGCTGCCTTCATCCTGTCCGAAATAGTAATCCCGTACATCACTGGCAAGGGCAAAGCTGCTACAGCAGCCCCACAAAGCGCACCGGAACATCCGGTCGCAAGCAGCCCGGCGCCAGCCGCTGTCCAAGTCGCGGCGAGTGAAGTAAGCGTAAGCCCAGAAGTAAGCGCACAACCTGAACAAACAGCAGACCCCACCCCCACTCCGCAGCAAGAACCGGCTCCTTCGGGGGGCAGCAGCAGCGCATACGGGGCGGATGTTATTGCGTTCACGGCAATGGTAATCGGTATGCTGCAGCTTAAAGATTTGGGGCTTGCTATAGCCGAAGCCGGAGCCGGCGGGGCGCTAACTCGGCTGATAAGCGAAGTCCCGGAAAGCTCAGACGTGCTGCGCTACAGCCTATTTGTGGACGACAACAACTCCAAGCATGTGCGGCTGGGCATCCCCACCGAGCTGCTGCAAACCTATGGCCCGGTCAGCGAACAAACAGCCGCGGCTGTGGCCAACGCCGCCCAGAGAAAATCCGGGGCACCTATAGCTATCTCGCTGTTGGTGGGTGACGATCAAGAGGGCGCAAACCTATTCGGACAGATTTGCATTGCAATTTGCGCACACGACAATGTATGTGTCAAAAAACTGACTGTTGATAACGGCAGTCTCGAAGATCAGAGCCAGGTTTTAGGCACGGCGGTCTTAACGTCGATTGATATGATTCGCCTCTTTGTTGACTGCTACCCAGGATGGCTCCCGGACGCAATCTCTCTGAGCGGAGCTCCGGCACCAACAGGTAACACCGTTGCCACAACCGCACCGTCCTACAGCGATGTGAGCAGCCCACCGCCACAGCAACAAAGGCCCTCCTCCTCCCTCAGGCGACCCACTGAGGACGTTCCGGTTATCAGGGACGACGTTAAACCGCCAAAGAACAAGTTGAAAACGGTAATAATCATTATCGCCATAGTGCTGCTGGTAGGCTCGCTTGGCTTCCTAGGCTACCGCCTTTGGGAAAACCACCGCGACAACCAGCTTTATGACCAGCTGAATGAAATGTCCTTAACTGATCTGCACGCAACAAACAGTGACGTGGTAGCTTTCATTGCCATACCGGGCACCGAGATTGAGTACCCGGTGGTGCAGGCAGCAGACAACGACTTTTACCAGCGCCGCAACTTCAACCGAGAGTACTCTTACCATGGCGTGCCCTTTGTTGACTATAGGGTAAATATGCAGGCTGTGGTCGACAACACAGTGGTTTATGGCAACAATATGCGCGACGGCCGAATGTTTAGCAACCTGCTCTACTACAACACCTTCGACCCGGAGCACGGCGGGCGGGCGCTCGACTTCTTCCTGGACAACCATATAGTCGAGTTTACCACCCTTTCGGGGGAGGCAACCAACCGCTACAAGATATTCTCGGTCTTTCTCACAAGCGCGGACCCCGCACACGGACCGGTTTTTGAGTATTTCAACTTCATCGTAGCCGAGAGCGAAGCGGACTTTACCCGCTTTTTGGACGACCTCAGGGTGCGCAGTCTTATCAACACCGGGATCGACGTACAGCCGGGTGACAGGCTCCTCACCCTTTCCACCTCAACTTACGAGTTCGACGGCGCAAGGTTTGTGGTAGTTGCCCGCCGGCTGCGTGACAGTGAGAGCCCGGCCATCGACCGCGATCAAGTGACGCGCAATTTAATGCCGCTGTTGCCGGATATCTGGCACCAGCTAGTTGGCGGGGCCGCTCCCACTCCCCCTCATAGCGAAGCGAATGCTGCCAACCCTCCAGGTTCAGCCATACCACTCTCTGCCAGGGCATTGCCGGCCGCAGGGCTCGCGATGCTGGATCTCGCCCTTTCATCTCCAGCTGATGATGAAATCGCCGAGTCGCCGGCAGCCGCTGAAGAAAACTACCAGCTCCTGGTTACCCCCGGGGATAGCTCTCCCGCTCCTATAACCACCCCGGCTTACACAGACCCCGCCCCCCCACCTAATCCCCAGCCCCAACCGGAGCCAGAAACGGAATCTGAACCCGAGCCTGAAGATCAACCTGAACCTCAGCAACAACAAGCTGCCGGACAGCAAACCAATCAACAACTAACTCCACAGCAGTTTGCCCAACAACAAGCCAATCAGCAGCAAACTGGCTGGCAACTAACTCCTCAACAGCTTGCTCAGCTGCAAGGTTCCGGGCGTCAGGTCAGCCGACAACATAATGCCCAGCAGCCGTCTGGTCAACTGCCCAATCAGCAGCAAACTAACCAGACACAAAGCAATCAACAGCAAACTACCCAGCAGCAACCGCCGCCCGCCCAAAACCAGCCTGGCGGTGGCAGCAGCAGTACATATTCGGGCAATCTGCGTGTACGCGCAGACGGCCGCGAAGTTAGCGCCAGCGCCCTCGAGATCGTTTCACGCATCACCCAAATTGAGGTCGGCCCCGGCTTCCACCCGGAGGCTATCAAGGCCCAGGCGGTGGCAGCGTACTCGTTTGTACGCTACTTCAATGACCAGGGGCAGGCCGCCTCGGTGCTGTTGGCTCCCCGAGCCGACCCCAGGGTGGAGAGCCTTGTCGCCGAAGTTTTGGGACAAACCGTCCAATTTAATGGCCGAGTGGCCTTTACCCCTTACCACGCCACAAGCGCAGGCAGAACCAACTCCTCCCGGGATGTTTGGGGCGGGCACTACGCCTACCTCGTACCCGTAGACAGCTCGGTTGACCGGGGTGTAAACGGCTTCGAGCGCCGGCAGTACTTCACCCTGCAGCAGATGCTTACCCGGCTGGAAAGTCAGCTGGGAATCAGCCCTTCCGGCAGCCCGGACAGCTGGTTCCAGACTATCTCGTACACCGAAGGCGGCTACATCCGCTATATGAGCGTGTACGGGCGTACAACCAACCAAAGAACCGGCGCACGGATTACCGGGCGGCAAATGCGCGAGAATGTGCTTAACCTGCGCAGTGCCTCCTTCACCGTGGAGTTCGACCACGCAAACGAGCGCTTTATCTTCACCACCTTTGGTCACGGCCACGGAGTAGGCATGAGCCAGACCGGCGCAAATGTTAAGGCGCAACAGGGAATGAGTTATATCGAAATACTGGCGCATTATTTCCCGGGGACGACGGTGAGGTAAAACCAAAAATGTTAAGGCCACCCGTTGTGTTGAATGGGTGGCCTTGCTCTGAACATATAAGCTATCGCGATATAAGTACTACGTCACGTGCTGCTTTCTATTGCGCATCCTCACCTTGGACAGACTCTAAGGTTGTTGTGTTGCGATTGTTCGGTTTTTCCCTCTCAAAGCTCAAGCCTTTAGATGCAATACTGCTTTTCCCAAGGAACCTTGCGCCTTCGTCAGCTACTAGGGAAATGCTCGAAACGTCCCCCACAAGACTGCCTGATGGATGAATATGCACTTTGCCCGTCACGGAAACATTACCTTCGATCGTGCCGTATATTTTGGCGTCTTCTGCTTTGACATTTCCATGCACGCTGCCACTTCCCGCAACGATCAGAGCGCCTTCGATATCTATATCACCAAAAAACACTCCAGAGATTTTAACGCTGCTTGATCCATACAGCTTTCCGTCCTTGCTGGTCATACCTTCAGCCAGTGTCGTTGGAATGTGACTCTCAGTATCGATTAAAGACGATTTTATTACTTCCTTCTTGCTACCAAACATTTTGCACCTCCAAAGCTGACGTTTGTTGTCGAGCACCATCACTTTTAAGCATATATTATACATGTGCAACCTATTTGTCAAGCACATGGGTTTTCGCCAATATAGCCATTTAACTTGAAAACGCACTTTATTTTAAAGTTAGCACATTCTACGAGTAGTGTGCTGTGGCTTTGCCGCAAATGACGCATACGCGGGCTTTCTAGCGCGTAGCGCGCAGTGCGGCGACCTTGCCGCACCTTCAAAAGTGTACTTCTTTTGATGTAAACAAGTATAGCAAAGCCTGATCGCACGACAGCATAAAGATAATACGGAACCGCCGGCTGTTTGCCGGCGGTTCCGTATTATGCGCATTTTCTGCGTCTACAACAACTCAAGCACCAGCCGCGAATACTCCGCCGGATTCTCCAGCGTCAGCCCTGCCATCAGTACCGCCTGATTGTAGAGAATCTTCGCGAGCGTCTCCGCCCTGCCCTGGTCGGAAGTGTGTAAAGCTTTTAGCTTTTCAAAGACGACGTGCTCGGTGTTCAGCTCAAGGGTGCGCTCGGCCTTCGCCTGCTGGTCAGGAGATATTGCGGCCAGGTATTTTTCCATCTCAAATGAGAGCCCGCCTCCGGCGGTCAGGCAGGCCGGCTGGCTGCGCAGCTTGCCGGTCAGCTTTACCTCTTTGACACCCTCGCCTATCGCCTGTTTTACGAAGTCCAGCAACTGTCCGTGCTCCTCCTGCTGCTGTTTGAGAGCTGTCTTTTCGTCTTCGGTCTCTAGATCGAGCTCGTCACGATTGGCGGATTTTAGGGGCTTCTCGTCGTAGCTGCCCAAAGTCTGGGCCACGAATTCGTCCACTTCATGAGTGAAGTAGAGAATCTCCAGCCCCTTCTCCCGCAGGCGCTCGGCCTGTGGCAGATTTTCGATAATCTTTGCGGTGTCGCCGGTGGCAAAGTAGATGTCTTTCTGTTCGTCCTTCATCCGGGTGCGGTACTCGGCCAGGGTGGTCAGCTTATCGGAATCGGACGACGCGAATAGCAGCAAATCCTTTAAGTTGTCCTTATCCTTGCCAAAGTTCGCCAGCACTCCATACTTGAGCTGCAAGCCGAACTGTGCGTAGAATTTCTCATACGCCTCGCGGTCGTCGCGCTGGAAGCTGAGCAGCTCGTTTTTGATTTTTCGCTCAATGGCCCGGGCTATTACGCCCAGCTGCCGGTCGTGCTGAAGCAGCTCGCGGGAGATGTTCAGAGAAAGGTCTGGGGAGTCGACCACCCCACGCACAAAGCGGAAGTGCTCGGGCACAAGGTCGGCGCATTTGTCCATAATGAGTACACCGCTCGAGTAGAGCTGCAGCCCGCGCTGGTAGTCCTTGGTGTAGTAGTCGTAGCCGGCCTTGGCAGGAACAAAGAGCAGTGCCTTGTAGCTGACAGCGCCCTCGGCATCCACCTGTATAGACTTCACCGGGTCCTCGAAATCGTAGAACTTTTCCTTATAGAAACCGGCCAGTTCCTCCGCGCTCACTTCGCTTTTGTTGCGCTGCCAGATGGGCACCATCGAGTTGAGAGTCTCGACTTCGGTGTAGGTCTCCATTTGGGGTGGTGCATCGTCTTCTTTGCCTTCGGAATTCTCGATAGGCCGGCTACGGGTGGTCTGCATCCTGATTGGGTAGCGAATGTAATCCGAGTACTTCTTCACCAGAGACAAAAGCCCAAACTCCTGCAAAAAACGGGAGTAACTATCCTGCTCGCTATCCGGCTTAATGCACATAATGATATCGGTGCCCGGACTCTCTTTCTCGGCCAGAGAGACGGTGTAGCCGTCAGCGCCGGTGCTCTCCCACTTCCAGGCCTGGGCTTCGCCGTAAACCTTTGAGATAACCGTAACTTTGTCGGCAACCATAAACGCCGAGTAAAATCCGACCCCAAACTGCCCGATAATGTCGACCGGCGCACCCGCCTGCCGCTCACCTTCAGGGATATCCTCTGCTGCCAGCTCCTGCTTGAAGTCAAGGGATCCGCTCTTGGCAATAGTGCCCAAGTTCTCCTCAAGTTCGTCCTTGCTCATGCCTATGCCGTTGTCCGAGATAGTCAGGGTGCGAGCCTCTTCGTCCGGCTTTAGCTCTATGAAGAAGTCGGAGCGAGCAAGGCCGAGACTTTGGTCGGTAAACGCTTTGTAACAGAGTTTGTCCAGCGCGTCGCTGGCGTTAGAAATTATTTCTCTGAGGAATATTTCCTTGTGAGTATACACAGAGTTTATCATCAAGTCGAGCATGCGCTTAGACTGGGCCTTGAATTGTTTTTTTGCCATCTGTCAGTTTACCTCCTATGCCGGACGCTTTGTTGCCCGCAATGCTATCAATTTTTTTAGATCATCGAGAACATCCGCGCTCTTTATTTCCATTGCCAAAAACTTGCCGATATGCCCGGACTCAGCCTGCTCGAAGAGCGTTCTTGTGTATTGTGTACATGATGGCATTAGTAGCTCCGCTTCGTTTGTTTCGCGCAGCCCTACCGGCATCAGCGCGAGAATATACCCCTGCTTAGGGTAAAGCGTACAGAGCGACTTGCCGCTCTTCTTATATTTTACATTCCAGCCTTTCCAGTAGCCGCCATCCATCGCGCAGCTACTGTGAGACAGTTTCGGCTGAACTTTATGCGTCTGCACCATGAAATCAGCCAGATCATCCCACAAAGGGGTGCCGACGAATTCTTTTACTTGATCGCCAGACGGTTCGTGCTCTTTACCATACAGTTCGCTCCACAACATACAATCGCCTGCCTTCTCGTTATAAATTATTAATATAGCTTATCGACGTGCTTCTCCATGAACTCTTTGCTCTGGTCCTCAGTGTACGGGTTGCGAATCTCATCCAGCTTGTCCAGGTTGAGGAAGAGATGTGTTACTTCCGGCTCGTGGCGGCTTGAGGTTTTGGCGGCCACGCCATTTTTTTGGCGTAGCAGCTCGTTGGGCGCAAAGATTCGCCCGCCGCCCTCGAGCGTAAAGCCCAGATTTATTTCGCCCACCAGGCTGCTTAACGCGGCGTAAATTCGATTTTCCTGAGCACGCATGTTGGGGCCGAGGGTGGAATCCACATGCTCGTAGCTATCGGCGAACGCCCCCGGACAAAGCAGGATTTTCGCCCCCAGCTTGGCAGCCACCCGAGCAATTTCAAAGTGATGAGTATCCGAGCCGATGAGAATACACACCGGCCCCACCGGCGTCTGGAAGACCTTTATCTCGCTCTCCGGTGGGATTTGCAGGGCAAGCTCAAGCTGCCCCTCGCTGATTTTGTCTTGGTACCCCGCCAGCGCCCCCTCGTCGTCGAAGAGGAAGGCACGGTGGCGGAGCTCGTCCTCCTCAAAGTAGAGGGTGGAACCAGCCATGATATATACTCGATGCCTAGCCGCCAGCGTGGACATTGTATAAAAATATGCTTCATAAGTGTAGTCGGAAAAATATGCGAGTGCATCACTCAGCGCGTATGGGTCTATGTTCGCGCCGCCAACCGATAAGCCTGGGGACTCCTCGTCTTCCTCCCGGAGGGTAATCCGCTGCAGGTGGGCGCGCAGATGCGGAGTCGTTGACGCCGGCAAAAGCCCCGCAAACGCTGGAAATACGACTATCTGCGCCCTGCGATTGACCGCGTCCACCAGGTAGCTGTTCATGTCGGCTATATATTGGTCAAGGTCATCGTAAAGCTTGGCCTGCACCTGCAAAACCGCTACACCTACGGCAGCTGTGGAACAAATGTCCAGGTTGCCTGAGGGTTCAAGGCCCAGAGTATCTACAATTTTTTCGACTTCTCTAAGGCTGACTTTTCCCGCACCCACAAAGGGCTGACTTCTATGGTCCGACCGATTCACTCAACCACCTCCGCCTCCCAAGTTTTGCGCTGTCACTTACATATATTATATCGATATTTGCTGGGGCTTGCAAGTCCAGTGTCGCCAAAAAACGCCAGCGCACCCTTGAAAATCCCCACCTTTTGCTATATACTTAGACCAAACAGCAAGGGAGGGAACACTTTGGATAACAACCTTACCAAGACCATTAAAAAGCGGATTGACTTCGCGGTTGAGGCCCTGCGGAAAAATCGATTTGAGGCCCACTATATACCCACAAATGAGGAGTTGCTCAGCAGAGTTTCCGAACTTATACCGCCCGGATGCACTTGTTCAACAGGGGGCTCAGTGACACTAACCGAAACCGGTATCAGACAATACCTGGAAAGCAGCAGCAACTTCACCTACTTCGACCGTTTTGCCCCCGGCATAGACCTGGATGAAGTCAACCGCAAGGCGCTAACCTGCGACATTTACCTTTCCAGTACAAACGCTATAACCCTAGACGGAAAGCTATATAACATGGACGGCAGAGCCAACCGTGTGGCGGCTATCTGCTATGGCCCTAAAAAATTAATAATCGTGGCCGGCTACAACAAGATAGTCACCGATATTTCGGCTGCAAGGCTACGCAATCGCGAGATTTGCGCGCCCGCTAACGCTCTGCGCTTAGGGTACAAAGTTCCCTGCGGTGCAGCGGGGATCTGCCAGGACTGCAAGGCCGACCAGCGGATGTGTTCCCAAGAACTAATCACCGGCTGGCAGTCTGTCCCCGGGCGAATCTGCGTATTTATCCTCGGGGAACAGTACGGGTACTAGAATAGTGACCGAGAAGTGTCTGTGGTTGTCGACCCTGCTATCCAACCACTAAAAGGAGGGCTGCTCTGAGTGCGCTGTAATCTTTTGGATGTCGAAGGCTGCCATAATGTGCGCGATATTGGCGGTTACCTCACCGGCGCGGGAAAAGCGCTCAAGCATCTGCGATTTATCCGTTCGGGCTTTCTTTTTGGTTTGACCAAGCAAGGGAAGGCACAGCTGCTCGACTTGGGCGTTCGCTGTGTAATTGACTTGCGCTCCCATAGGGAAGTTAGCTTGTACCCCGACGCGGTTGTGGGGGATTCTCACTTTAGCTGGCACCACTTGCCAATGCTCGACTATATTTATTCCAGCAGGGCCCAGGATTTGCCCGACTCTTTCCCCCCCTCCCTAGAGGAGATGTACATAAGCCTGCTAGAGGAGAGCAGGGCCGGTTTTAGGCAGCTGTTCGAGCTGTTCGCTCACCCCGGCCACCAGAGCTATATCTTCCATTGCACGGCGGGCAAAGACCGCACCGGCATAGTGGCCGCCCTGCTTTTATCCCTTGCCGGAGTGGACGAGCAAGCAATTATAGAGGACTATGCACACAGCGAAGAGTTGCTGCGCGATTTTGTCTCCAAAGTAGATTTAGGTAGCCTGCCAAAGTATGTTTTGACCTCCCGCCCTCAGACAATGCAGGTACTCCTTAGTCACCTGAAGACGCAGTATGGCGGAACGCAAGGTTATCTAAGCGAGATCGGCGTTGACACCATCATTCAAGCCGAAGTTCTAAAGAAGCTTTTGGATTAATGCTCAAAGGCTTCCCTTGGCATGCGGTTCCCGCACTGAAAGACATTTAGCGACACCTCATCCAGAAAAGTCTTATCCCCCCTTTACATCCGCCGAAAAAGCTGGTATAATGTGAATCTAATATACGTTTATTTTACGCTAGTAACTTGGAGAAGTACTCAAGTTGGTGACGAGGCGCCCCTGCTAAGGGTGTAGGTCGGTTTACGCCGGCGCGAGGGTTCGAGTCCCTCCTTCTCCGCCAGGAATATGTCAAGCCCACGACAAAAAAGTCGTGGGCTTGAATACTTGCTTTGGCGTATATCTAAAAAGAAAGCATTCTAAAGTATCCATTAGTACCCCGCTGCAAACAGCGGGGTACTTTACTTCCTACCACTTGAAAGGCCCCACCTACTAGGCTACACTTCAGAATAGAGAGAAAACTAGCTCTGCCCTGTTTCGTGTGGGGCAACGTAGAAATTTTATAATTGTGGAGATGCATATGAACAGGATTATTTCACATGCGCTTTTTGTGGCGGGACTGATTTTAGTCGGCATGTCCTTGTTTTGTATTTTTCAAATTGTCCGTTTAAGTCTTTGGGAAGATGTCATTTTCAGAATCGTCAGCATAATGGCCTTTATCGGCGGCGGAGTTTTTATCGGTTTGAGCAGGGTTTTGAAAAATCAAGATGAACTTATTTCGATTGTTGCGAAAATCAAATGAGAATGAAGCTAAACAGAAAAATGACGGCGTACAAAATAAGCATACTGTGTATCAGCGGATAATCAGTTAGCATCGCACTTGTGCTTCAAAATAGTCACTGGTACTCACGAACTTGAAATTTCCCTTAAAAACGTCTTATTAAAGCATACGGCCTTATACTTTAATATATCAAGCCCACGATTTTTTGTCGTGGGCTTGGTCAGCATGGAAAGGTGCAGAGTAACCATTTAGGGCAATCGGTTTGGAAAGGTAGCTGCGCCGCTCCATTTTGTCCAACCTTTGGAGTGCTCCATAAACTCTGCACACTTTTATTGACAAACACATACCATGAGTTTGGCTGTCGTTCCCGCATGGTAC
>WRAV01000006.1 GCA_009780025.1 Oscillospiraceae bacterium
CGGATACCATAGAAAACAGGTTGTGTTTACACAGCCTGTTTTCTATTTTCTTTGCCAAAAGATTTGTGCAGCTTCTTACGCATTTCAACGTCCGGCAAATCGACTTCCCCGATGAAGTTGAAATGCACTTCCACCTTTTGCTCCAGCTTCTCGCCAATGGCGGCGGGTTCCCGATGGTGGACAACAATGTGGTGGATAAACTCACGCAAAATAGCGGGCGTTAGTTCACTGACGCGAGTGTACCTCTGCACAACCTTTAGAAAGTCATTGACATCCATCTCATGCGACAACTCTTCTTTTACGATAGCATCCAAGTGGCGTATCTGCTCACGCAGAATATCGTACTCCTCTTGGTAGTTGTGCAGCAATTTCTGATACTGGCTATCCGGAAGCTTATCAAGCGCATGATCTTCAGACAACGTTTGTCAAGGAGGTTTGGTCTAATTTCTGAAAATATTTTTGTCACTACAAAATTATCCAAGAGCTTACAACAATTATTGACATTCTATCTGATTAGCGTTATACTGATTGTAAGTTACAAAGGCTCCAAAGAAAAGGAGCCGCATGGCCGCTGCAAGTGCTGGTAACACTTATAGCGGGCAAAGGTGGGCGCTGTTTAGACATACACCCTTGCACTTCCACACGGCAAAATCATTATACAACATCTCAATGATTTTTTGCAAGTGATTGGAGGATAACGCCATTTTTCGGCGCGTGTAAGGGTTGACCACCCTTATGCGCGTCTCTTTCTTTTCGGAGCTTTTGAATAGGCTTGGTGGAGCCGCTTCGCGGCGGCTTCACTAGCCAAATCAAAAGCGAAAGGTAGTGCAGCATGACAGAACAAAAAGCTGTAACACGGTCAATGGATAACCTCGGGCGCGTCGTCATACCCGGCGATATCCGTGAAGCGTTAGGGTGGGGCATCGGTACAAAATTAGAAGTAACAATAAGTGACATTACTGTAAAAACAGTGATAATACGCGAAATTTCGCCTTGTTGCTCATTGTGCCGTGTAGAGTCCGAAAATCTGATGAAGGTTGAGAAGGGCTATATATGCCCGCTCAGCCTTCGCTTGCTTTCTTTCAATTTTGCATATTCAAATTCGAATTTTCAAAATTTTTGCAAATATATTAACAAATAATACCGAAAAAATATTGAAATATCACTATTATTATGATACAATTTACAGCGCGATTGAATACGACATTTTTGTTAATTGCAATATTTGGGTGAATTTTACAAAAAATGCAAAAGGGAAATTATGACAGATATTGTAGTGGTATACACTTTAAAACGCATTCAAGATTCCAACATGCTTTTGATTGGGTTAATATTGCAAAGGGGTGTGCGACATGACAGCTTGGATAAAGAGAATTTGGGAGCGCATACAACAATATATTAAAGCAATATTATCTTTTTTTCTCATACCACTCATACCACTTGTTTCAATTGGTGCTTTAGTAAAAGCAGCGTTTTTATCTTTTTCGAAGGCAACCATTGATTTTTCAAACAATAGCACTGAACATGCAAAAAAAATAGGAGATTTTTTTACGCTTGGTCGATTTCCCAGTGTGAATCGTAGGCGATCTGAACGACTAAGGCGAAGACTGTTTTCTGCCAAAGACGAAACTTTTCTTAATACAAAAATGCATTACATTGTAATGTTTGCAACTTTGGGGTTGCAAATGATTGCTGTGTTTACAACATTCCGTGGGGCGATGGTTTTCTTTGAAGGCATACATTGGACAGCGCCTCTTTTCTTTACAGCCGTGTTAGTATTCATGTTTTGGGTAATGGCAAACACCGCATTCAGTAAGCGCCGAAGACTGCGTTCAAGAGGAATATTACTGGCGATCCTTTTCGTAATAACCACTTTTTTATCTTATGTGGGAATATCAAACGCAGTGATACGTCCACAGGACAGATATCATCAACAATATGAATTATTTGCTGTAGACTACAATCGACTGCTTGAATTACTCGTCATAGAAACTCCCACTTCAGATTATGCCCGGTATATCAACAACATATATAATGATGTTAGCCTTTTGATTTCACTAGCTGAAAGAGAAATTTACAGCTTAAACGAAGCAATTGCAGTAACTATTCAGCCTTCCTTTCCTGGGTATGGCACTGATCCCGAGACAGGGGCTATCATTAGTAGGCCTGTACCAAACCCATATTTTGGCGATGCGCTAGAGCGGAGAAATCAAAACATCGCCAGACGAAATAGTATCGCGGCAATTCTTGACACGGCTAATCCAATAAACCCTTTGGAAAACAATCCAAATTTTGTAGCAGAAGTGGGACGTCTAGTGACTGAACCTGATCGAAGAGCTGCATTAGCTGCCCTTGAAGAAAACTTCACAAATGAATTTCAGAATTACGCCGATACAGTGAGACTACATAATAGCTTGCAAGGCCTCATCGGAAGTTATCCGTTGGAAGAATTTTCACCAACGCTTCGAGATGTTTTAAGTGCAGCGTTAGTTGGCTGGAACATGAGTGATTATTTGAGCGATTTGGAGCTGATTCCTTTTGTTTCAACTACTCCTGCTAATGAATCAGAACCCGAAGATAGTATTGCGCAACGAGCAAGAGAAGAAGAAATTCGGCGTGGGGCACCTAGAGAAGCATATCCGCATATAGATGCGATATACAGTTTTCTATTGCAAGGCACAGAATCTCCGGTTTTATCAGAATTGATTTACCATGAATTAAGAAATGAGGTCGAGCTGCGCTATGCAGGCATCCAGCGAACGGTTAATGCTTTGCCAGAAGAATTTAGAAGCGCTGAAATCATAGATGCAAGCGAAAATTTGACTGATGCAAAAGAGGACTTGGACTCGAATTTGCAAAGCCCTTTTGTTTTTGCTATTTCTAGGTTATCATCGTCTGAACGGACGGGGCTGGATATTATTATACTTCTTGTTGCCATCGTTGTAGATGGACTTACAATGCTCATTCCACTTACTGCAGAAAAACGTCGCGACTCTGTTTTGTTTACAGAATCTTCCAATGATCTTAGAGCCGATCAAGAGGATATTTTGGAAAAAATGTTGCTTTCAATTTTTATGCAGGTATCAAACACTGATAGAAATGGTGATTGGTCACTTGACAAGGAGAACGAGATGTTTAGAGATATGCTGAAGAAAGTTAGCGATTATATCAACAGCTTTAGTGCGTCTCCATGCACACAACTTTTGGGATACCCTATAAGAAAAAAAGTTGATTTGGATAATCCCTCAGAAGCTGATGGCGGGCTCCCTGGATTAACAACACTTTTATTAGAAATGGGATACATCAAATACGTATCAACATGGGAGTACAGTAAATTGGAGAAAGACTACCATGCTAACGGGGAAGTTTGGAAAGATAATGATAGTAAAGACGAGAACCCTCGCAATGGGTATTATTTGATGAAGAGACAATTTGTGATGTGGATGAATGACAATCAGCTTTCTTTCTTTTCCAAACTATAAGGAGGAACTCTAAATGGAAATGGAATATCCCCTTAATTACGCAGAGATTGATCCTCGTTTCATTGAAGATTTCCTCGGCCGTGCAGAAAATCTTTTTGTAATTACTGTAGTTTTTGCTTTCATGGGCCTTGCGGTTGTTATTAGCTTGAACACTGTAAAAAGGGATTTTGGAGAAATTACGCGCGAGCCGGCTTGGAAAAAAATACCTAACGCTATGGCTGGCGAGCTGTTCTCAATTTTTGCTTTGGTATTTATGTTACATAGAGCTATGCAGATCCGTGTAGCAGTAATCTGTGGTTTAGTGGCTTTGTTTTTATCTGTAAGCAGTTGGTATCTAAATCGTTATGGGATAAGATTCAGCAGAAGGAAAAATACGGTGGAGTCAGAAAACCTTGAAGCCTCCCCGACCCCCCCCCCCAAAAAAGTCTCAGAAAACCCTGTGTTTGCTTATACATTGAGTATACTCTCGACATTAGCTATTTGCGCTTTTGGATTCTACGCAGTTATCTCTATTGTATTCAACGTAATTATTATAAATATCCAGATACAGGGGTTCCCTGACGAATCCCTGCTTGAGGTTTTGCGTCTTTGGGATATATTAATTACTGCCGTAGCATCAATCTCTGTGATTGTCTTTGGTTCACGTCTTCTTATTGAAATGACCACTGAAATCAAAGAAACGAGTAATCGTGCCGTTGCAAAAGTTAAAAAACGACTAATGCGATAAATTTCGAAGACATAGCCTAAATCTAAATAAATTCAGAAAATAACTATTGGCACGTTAGTGCAGCTAATATAGCTTACCGTTCTATATCTTTTGACTTATCCGGCTGATCCCTGCGCCTTTCACCGCTCATAATATCGTAAACACCGTGCCGGATTTTCTCGGCTTCGGCAACTTCATTTTTCAGCGCATGATAATCGCGTGTAAGCGATTGCTTGTCGGCGATCAGTCTTGCACGTTTTTCTTTCCACTTCGTAATCGGTGGCAATTTCTTGGGATCAAACCGCCCCTGCAAAACATCCCGCAAATATCGCTCAGCAGATTCATAAAGCGTAAGTTGTGGACGATGCACCTCGTAAAACTCGTTGGCGGCGTCAAGGGCTTTCTGCGCTTTGCCTTTTGCGCCCCATCCCTTATATGCTTCAAGTTGTGCTGGCTGATATTCGCCCGAGCATCCCGCCAGTATTAGTATGACCACTAAGGTAGCAAGGATAAGCTTACTCATAGTGTATCTCCCTCAAATCAAGCCTTAAAGGCTTGTTGCTAGTTGGTCTGTTTATTGCTATTGTAGCAAAGTTGATGTGGCGGTGCAATATAATGTTGGTGCAAACCGCACAAAGTATTTTCATCCATTATAGGCATCTAACGAGCCGCAAGCGAGGCGCGGTGGCACCCTCTCGCGTATTTTGCTTGATTTGGCGCTGCCCCAATATCCCGAAATTGCCCCGCGTTGCGGAGCGGCTACGCGGCCAGTTGGCCACTATTAAAATTTCGGATTTGTCTGTTTTGTTAAATGGTGACAACAGCTCAAGAACAACTTGTCATTTGTCACCACGCACCATGAAAGTGCGACTTGGGGTATCCAAATAGAGTTGAAAAAAACGTCTGTATGTGGTATCCTGAGCAGGTGGAAAACTTGAAGCGTATAACCCACTTAAAGCTTTGTGCTCTGCGGCTCCAGCCGCTTAACGATTTACGTGGTAATAAAGGTGGGCGCTATGATTAAACTTGCACTACAAAACTCTTGGCAACCCGAGGATGACCTAAGCGCAATCGTTGACAAATGGATTGCTGAAGAGAACGCAAAGATTCCGGCAGAGGTCCGGGAGAACCTACGCGAGTATTTCCCACATATCGGCATCTCTCCCGACGAGGCGGACCTAATACCGGCAAGTGTTGCACACCACATCACTATGCACTCTTTAACCTACCGCAAATATCTCAATAGCCAAAATAAAAGTATCTTTGAGAAAGAGTTCTTTGTGCGCCTGCAAGCATTATATACTATATTAGATTTTTACACTGCGTTTGTAGAGACGGTGTCAATTACTAAACGCGCGAATGTTCTTTGCCTAAAATTAATTTCGATAAAAGTCAAATCAGGCTTGCTTGAAGAAAAATCAAACCTAATGCCAAAGACAAGGGCGGACGAGGAACTGCTGACGCTACTTGTAGAAATAGAGAATTCGTTGCTCGCGTTCGAAAGTATTGTGCCGGTAGAAACCGTGAAATACATAGGCCATGTCATCTATCAAATCCCAAGTGATACCCTCTCAACTTATCGCACTGTAGAGGAATTAGTTCAGCTCTCAGACCTAAAGAAACAAGCGGAAGAGCTCTTTGGTAGATACGGATATATACAAACTGGAAGAAGTACGTTTGTATCAAAACATGATAAAAAGCAAAGCGAATCAGAGAATACTAACCTTGAAGCCTACACTTTCAAACAAAGATTTTTGGTGCGTTTGCAAGCACTGTACATCCTTCTAGAATTCTATACTACATTCATTGAATCGTTGATAGTTGCAAAGCGTACAAACGACTTCTATTTAAAATCGTTCTCCATCAAAGTCAAACCAGACTTGCCCGAAAAAGAAGTGACTCTGTGCCCAAAAACAAAAGAAGAAGAACAAATGCTTGCGTTTCTTGTGGAAATAGAGAAGTCCCTGCGTTTGTTTGAAAATGTTATGCCGGTGGAGATTGCAAGATACATCGATTACGACATCTACCAGATTTCGGGCGACAGTCTATCTACCTATAGCATCGCGGCAGAGATGTTCGGGTTATTAGACCTAAAGAAGCAGGCAGAAGGTTTTTTTGCACATATGGGTAAATCTGAAAAAAGCAAAGACTCGCTCGCACCGGAAAGGGGTGAAAACTGATTGAATCTGCTCTGACGTTCAAACAAAGCATAATAAAGCAAAGGGGAGTGTACTATGGATATGATTCTTGATTCATCACTGTCGTGGATTGCGATACCTGTAGCCTTAATAATTCTAGTTTGCTTGTTGGGCTATGTTAAATCTCCACCCGATAAGGCTATTATTATTTCTGGCTTGCGCAGAAAGCCTAAAATGCTTATCGGTAAAGCCGGGGTCAGGATTCCATTCTTAGAAAGAACCGATAGCTTGTACTTAAAGCAGGTTACAGTCCCTGTAATTAGCAGATCCATTCCGACAAAAGACTTTATCAATGTAAACATTGACGCGGTCATCAAAGTCCGCATCTGCCCGGAGTCTGATACTTTGGACCTTGCAATGAAAAATTTCCTGAACAAGAGCCCAGAAATGATTATTCAAGATTTGCAAGATTCGCTTCAAGGCAATATGCGAGAAATCGTAGGTAGCCTGTCGCTGGAAGAGCTCTCGCAAAACAAAGAGAGATTTAGTGCGGAAATCAAAAACGCTGCTGACGCAGACATGAAAGCGCTAGGCGTTGAGATTGTCACCTGCAATATTCAAAATGTTACAGACGACCAAAAGCTGATTGAAAATCTGGGAGCGTATAACACAGCGGAGATTACAAAAAAAGCTTCTATTGTTAAGGCCAAAGCCAAAAGAGATATTCAAGTCGCAGAGGCTGGCGCTGCCAAAGAAGCGAATGATGCGCGTGTAGCTGCCGATTTGGAAATCGCCCAAAAGAACAACGAACTCGAAATTAGACAAGCAGAACTTAAGAAAGTATCTGATACGGAAAAAGCAAAGGCAGAAGCTGCATTCAAGATTGAGCAAGAAAGCCAGCGTAAAACCATTGAAGCTGCATCTGTTGATGCTGAAATTGCGAAATCTGAGCGTGAGGTCGAACTCAAAGAAAAAGAAGCGTTGGTTAAGGAACGTGCGCTCAACGCAGAAGTTCGCAAGCAAGCGGACGCCGACCGCTATCGGAAAGAACAAGAAGCTGAAGCTGAATTATTTAAGAGAACTCAAGATGCAGAGGCGAAAAAGATTGAAGCGCAAAAAGAAGCTGAAGCTATCAAGCTTCGTGGCGAAGCTGAAGCCGATGCGATTAGAGCCCGTGGTATAGCAGAAGCAGAAGCTATTAGAGAAAAAGCGGAAGCTATGAAACAATATGGCGATGCCGCAATCATCGAAATGATTGTTAATAGGCTCCCCGAGATTGCAAAGCATGTTGCAGAACCTATGTCTAGAATTGACAAAGTTACTATCTTTGGTGGCAATGGCCAAGGAATATCTGGGATGACTGAAAATATTCCACTTGCTATGGCTCAGGCATTCAATACTGTAAAGGCAGCAACGGGTGTAGACCTTGGAGAAATAGCAAGAGCTGAGACTTTTGAAGGGAAAACCACTAGAAATATTAATTTCACAGGCATACCCGAAAGCGTTATTCAGCAAGCAATGAATGATGAAAGTGGAGTTCAAACAGAGTTGGAAACGCTATAGTGCAAATCTTAAGCAAGGCAGCCTGGCGCCTCACTGCGCCAATCTGCACTCGCTTGCTGGTGGCGGACTCGCCCCAGACCCCCGAGATATCCCCGCGTTGCGGAGGTCGGCTGCACAGCCCAGCTTGACTAATATTGAAACCACAAAACGTCCCGCCAGACGCAACTAATCTAGTTTGGCAAAGAAGAAACACCGCATTTTTAGCGGTGTTTCTTCTTTTTGCTATTATGAAATTTCTTGTGCTTTGTGCCCCAAGTTCATTCAGGTGATTGTGTGGGCTTCTTTGTCCTTGCTTCACGAAATAAACATTAAGCTTTAAATTGCAAGCTGCCCCCGTTGTGCCTACACTCACAACGTCTTTGTAAATTTCGCCAGGCGCTCAACTGCTTCTTTGATGTTATCCATCGAGTTCGCGTAAGAGAGCCGGATATATCCTTCCCCGAACGCGCCAAACGCGGTTCCCCACGCGGCGGCCACACCGGCCTCGTCCAGCAGCCGCTCGGCAAACGTTTTGTCGGGAATCCCAAAGCTGGATATGTCGGGGAAAACGTAGAATGCGCCTTGAGGCATACAGCATTTCACGCCATCAATAGAATTCAGCGCACTCACCAGATAATTGCGCCGCTCAATGAAAGCCGCCCGCATCTCATCCACCGCGTCCTGGGGGCCGTTAAGAGCCTCTATAGCCGCCATCTGGCTGAATGATGCTGTACAGGAATTGGAGTTGATCATCAGCATTTCCATCTGCTTTGCAAGCTCAGGGTGCAAAATCCCAAAGCCCAGACGCCAGCCGGTCATGGCATAGGTTTTCGAGAAGCCGTCCAGAATAATCGTCCTGTCCTTAAACTCAGGCAGAGAGGCGATTGAGAACACCTCGCCCTCAAAAATCAGACGGTCGTAGATTTCGTCAGAGAGGATGAAAATATCCGGGCGACCTTTGAGGACTTCGGCTATCGCCAGAATGTCTTCGCGGGTAAACACTCCGCCCGTGGGATTTGACGGGCTGTTGATTAGCACCATTTTAGTCTTAGGCGTAATCAGTTTTTTGAACTCTTCTAGGTTCAGCCTGAAAT
This sequence comes from Oscillospiraceae bacterium, assembly GCA_009780025.1. Classification (GTDB taxonomy): domain Bacteria; phylum Bacillota; class Clostridia; order Oscillospirales; family Ruminococcaceae; genus WRAV01. Next base: position 8,963 of record WRAV01000006.1, read on the forward strand.
CGTTCTCTGCCGACAAGCGCAGCGGAACAGGAACGCCACCAGCATACCTAATGCAGGATTCATAGATTGGGAAAGACGGGTTGGGGTAAACGACCTCATCGCCCGGATTAATCAGCATCTGCATGGTGTAGAACATAACCGGCTTACCGCCGGGCACTATCACGACCTCTTCTTTGGAGGTCTTAATGCCTTTATGCCGCGCAGCGTATTCAGCTATTGCTTGCCTTGCCTCGGGAAAGCCGGGCGCAGGAGAATACCCTGTGTAACCATTGTTCATGGCGTGGCAGGCCGCGTCAATGATATTTTGCGGAGTCTTAAAGTCAGGCTGGCCGATTTCCATGTGTACGACACTACGGCCCTGTGCTTCTAGAGCCCTAGCTTTTGCAAGGATAGCAAACGCTGACTCGGTATGAAGTAGGTTCATTCTTTCCGCTATTGCTTTTTCAAACATTGTCACTGTACCTCCTCGTATTAATTATAATCTTCAAGCAAGGCCCACGCGCGCTTAAGCGTGCGCTTTGTGTTTGCCATAATTATACCCGCATCCTGCTCCGGTCGCGGAGCAACCTCCATAGAGAAAACCAGCGGGTTCTCGGCTCTGAAAAAGCCCTCATCCTTGAGCACCCGCAAAAAATCCAAAAGCTCGTCTGTGTCATTTGCGCTATTGGGATACCCAAAGCATGGGTGGACATCGCCGTATCCATCGCACCCCTCTTTGATCACCGCGTTACCAAAATGAAGATGGGTAATGTATGGCCTAAGCATTTGAATTACAAACCGGCTGTTCTCGTAAGTAGTGGGGAAATGAGAAAGATCCACGCAAATCCCAAAATTGCTGTGGGTGGTGCGCATATCCGCAGCAATTTTGGCGGCAAGAGGGGCCGGCCCTATAAGCACCGCTTTGTCCATGTCAAAGTCAAAGACTTCAAGCTCCACCGTTATGTCTTTAGTTTTTGCGTAATCACAGACGTTGCGGGTAGTTTTTAAGAGTTGGGCATAGGCCTGGTCTTTTGTAGCTTCCTCCCATTTGCCTGCCAAAAAAGTTATCTCTTTGGCGCCAAGGTATTCCGCCTCGTCCACCGACTCCATTAGGGTCTTTTCAGCTTTTTGCCGCTCTGCTTCATCAATGTGGTTGGGGTTGAGCTTGGGTCCTAATATCCGGGTGTGCACGCCGTAGCATACTTTCATATGGCTGTCGGCCAAGATTTGTTTTGCGCTCTCGCGCGTTTTATCGTCCTTGATTTGGCCTATCTCTATAGCGTCAAAAAAGTCGTCACAGGCAAGGTTTTTCAGCGACTCCAGCAGTTCATACCTCGCCGGAGGGTGAATCATCCACTGAACTACACCCACCTTAAAATACTTATGAATCGAATCTTTCATTGCCTTCACACCTTTCGATTGAGCGTGTCTATAACTACAAAGTAGCCGCTACGCCCTCTACACAAGCAAAGCCGACTTATAGAGTGCATACACCCGAAAGTCGGCTTTCTAGCCGCTTTAGAACAAGTATTTAACCAAAGAATACCCCCGGCAGCCATAAGACGGTTTGGGGCACAAATGCTACTATCATCAGTATAACTATGAGCATTATCACGAATGGGAAAGCTGCCTTTAGCGACGGCCACAAGGGTACGTTGCCGATTTGGGCCGCGGTGGCAATGCATAGGCCGAACGGAGGCGTTATCAGGCCGATAAATAGGTTAATACAGGCCATAACGGCAAAGTGTATCGGGTCCATGCCGGCGGCGATCGCCACTGGCATCAAGAACGGGAATGTAATCATAATTGCAGCCATGGCATCCATAAACAAGCCAATGCACAGCAAAAACAGGTTTAGTATGAGTATAATTACTATTGGGTTTTCGCTAACCCCCAGAATAAGCCTGGCGATAGTTTGGGGGACTTGCTCCATGATGAGTATTGATCCGAATACATTAGCTATACCCATCAGCATCAGTACAGTGGCAGCAGTGCGCATAGTTTTCGAGATATTTCGGTATATGTCTATGAGTTTAAGCTCACGATAGATTAATGCCCCGGCGATGAGAGCGTACAGTACGGTGACAACCGCAGCCTCGGTGGGAGTGAAGAACCCGCCCATAACGCCGATAATCAATACAACAGGGGCAAGCAGTGCCCATATTGCCTCTCTGGTGGTTGCTAGGATCTCACGGAAAGTGTAGCGCCGATGCCTTGGATAGTTGCGCTTTACGGCTATGACATACACAAGACCTAAAAAGGAGAAGCCTATTATCAGACCGGGTATGATGCCGCCCGCAAACATCCTGCCTATACTGATACCAACCGCGGTACCTGCGATAACCATAGGCACACTTGGCGGCATGGTTGGGGCTATAATCGCGGTACTGGCTGTGAGCGCTACTGCGTACTCTTCTTCATAGCCTTCTCGTTTCATCGCGGGTATAAGTATGGTGCCAAGGTTACAAACATCGGCTACCGCCGTGCCTGTTATGCCCGCGAAAACCTTTGATGTCAGCACATTTACAAGCGAGAGGCTCCCGCGTATTTGCCCTACCAAAGAGTTGCAGAAAGCAAACAGCCGTCTGGCGATGCCGCCTGAGTTGAAAAGCGAACCCGCCACGATGAACGCAGGTATCGACAACAGCGGGAACGAGTCCATACCGGCGTACATTCTCTGCCCCAGCAGCGCAAGCGGAATGTCGGAAACCAAAAGATAAAACATGCTGGCCAGGCCCAAAGAGAAAGCGATAGGTACTCCCAAGGCCATCATTAAAAAGAATACCCCAAACATTGCACCTATCATGCGTTATTCCCCCCATCTGAGCCGGAACTTGAAGCTAATTTCTGTCTTTTGAGCTCTTCGGCCAGCGCCGCATTTTCCTGGGATTGCTTTTCGGCCGCTTCTCTCTCGCGCTGTATTACGCGCTCGGGGTTTCTAAAGTCGCCAAACAAAAAGATAGCTCTGCCAACGGCCGCTACTGTTGACATGACAGCTAACATCGGCATGGTGATTAGGAAAATAACCATGGGAATCTGCATAGCGAAAGACAGACGCTGCCCGCCCAAAGCGATGAGCGGCCAACTTGCGAAAATCAGCCCAACGAAGAATACCACGACAAACAAGCTTGCGAGTGCCTCGAAAAACAATCGCACCCTCAAGGGGACAAGCATAAATATTATGTCAACCCTCGCGAACATACCATACTTAACCGCTATGGGCGCGCCAAAGCCGATAATGTAGAAATAGAACAACATGGTGAGCTCTTCCGTCCAGATTACAATCAAATCGGGGATGAATCTGGCGGTTATTTGAAGCAGCACTGTAAAAAACAATCCCATAAAAGCCAGGAACAGCACAGCGTCAAATATCTTCTCGGTTATGTCCGACACCTTCCTCAAAAGGTACGACCTCCTTTTCCTCAAACAAGAGGAACAGAATCTGGGTTCAATCCGAACCCGCCCGCGACAGTGATTAGGTTAAGTCCTAATCTGCCGCGAGCGGAGTCTTGGTTAATTTGCAGAAACGTTAGCGGACACTACAATTTAGAGGCCATAAGCCTGGATTTCCAGGAAAAGCTCCCAAACTTCGTCGCTGAAGAATTCTTGCATCGCGGGAATCATAGCTTCTCTAAATGCGTCCCTGTCCACATCTTCGTTAACAATCATGCCAGTGTCGACAATGCGTTGTGTAAAGTCTATTCTGCTGTCCAGATATGCCTGGTATGCAAATGCTTGTGCGCTGGCTGCTGCATCCAAAACTACTTGTTGCAGTTCGGCATCCAGAGCATCGAAAGCAGTCACGCTGCACAGGAAGAGCTTAACTCCAACGGTGTGCTCGGTCAGATTGACGTGGCTTTGCACCTCGAACAAGCTGCCGGTGTAGATCATGTCAAACGGGTTTTCCTGCATGTCGATAACGCCTTGGCTGAGTGCCATGAAGACTTCGGCAAAAGGCATTGACGCGGGGCTGGCACCTGCGCCTGCCCAAGCTGCGGTCAGAACCGGACTGGGCATAACACGCATGTTTATGCCTTGGATGTCGTCGGGATGGTTTACAGCAAAGTTACTTGTCAGGTTTCTGGGCATGCGGGGGATGTAGTAAAGCATCTGGAAACCGGCGTCGTATAAATCATCAAAGATGCGAGCGCCTATCGGGCCATCCAGAATTGCTTGAAGGTGAGGTGTGTCGCGGAAAGTCCAAGGTGCGTCCAGCAGAGCGGCTGCGGGCGCGAACACTTCCAGCGTACCTGCGGAGGCGTTCATTTCGGCTGTGCCCAAAAGCATACCGTGCAGAACGTCAATCTCTGTACCCAGCGCACTGGCGGGGAAAACTTGAACTTCCATCCTGCCGCCGCTCAGTTCATATACTTGCTCGGCGAAGTGGATCGCAGAAATGTGCCAAGGGTGGTCTTCCTGTACAATATGGCCGAATCTCCAGAGTACACTTTCACCAGTGGAAGCGGCTGGCTCAGCCTGTGCATTTCCACCAGCAGCCGGAGCTGCGGGTGCCGGAGCGGCTGGCGAACCACAGCCTGCAAGCAGAGCTAGGGTCAGCACAACGCAAACTAGCAGTAACAACGATCTTCTCATGATTTTTCCTCCTAAAGTACGTTAAGTAAATTTTTTTATATCGCACACTGACCCGGACTTCCGAATCAGGTATGATACGGGATTTTTTTGGCCGATTGGCCGGTGCGCTACCTACTTGCAGCTAGTCACACAAGCTAATTATTTAGCTGAACATATCTCGATTTGTACCAATAGGCACATTTATCATTGTTGCATAAAAATGTCTGTTTGTCAATGCTTTATATGTGCATCCCAAATGCTGGCAAAATAACTTAACCCATACGAAAAGTATTGATTTTTGCATTTCGATTATGTATTATTAAACCCTGTATAGATACCAAAGGTTAAATGAAAGGCGGGTCTGGTTAAGCCATGAGTGAATCCGAAAGTGAAACCCTAGGCCATGAGCTGACAGAAGAACTTTATCAAGACGGAAAGACGCGCAACCCGCAGCGCATAGTGGAAAGACTTGTAGCCGCGTTTCCAGGGAATATGGGGTATTCGGTTTCCGCTAACTTTAGCCCATACCTTAAAGATGAGATCATCACCAAGAGCCAGGCCGAGGCCTACGACGAGATTATGCTTTATCTTGATAGCTTCAAGATAAAGGTACCACTTCTCTTGAGTGTTTTGGATTGGTACTTGTCGTCTTTGTCTCCCAAAGAAAATAAAATGAAAAGCCGAGAAAATCTAACTACCGAATGGCTGTTAAACGCCTCAGACGAGCAGCTCGAGCTATACAAAAAAGCCTTGCTCAAGCGGGCAAAGGCCCAACAGGGGAATCGTGGAAGGCGCAATCCCATTGAACGGGCGAACGTCGAGCTTAAAAACCGCATGGAGGCCGCCGGGTATTATAGCCAGATGTTGCCTCTGCTAAAGCAGCTAAGCCCCACTTACGCGGACCACATGAGACGATTGGAAGAATTAAATGACAAGATTTGCAGCGAGCTTAAGTTGCGATACGATGACGACGGCTATCTCATCGTTGGGGCTTTGGAATCGGGCGACACCCCTTAGCTACTTATGAACCCGCACAAGAAATGGAGGCTATATAATGAGCGGCACCTTTTTACTGCCCTACGATAGGGGTACTATTGAGCTTAATATTCCGGAGCAGAACAAAGTCCAGGTCATCCAAAGCAAGGAGTGGCCTTCCGACGTGGACGTTGCGCGCCTTCTTCGGGACGCGCTGGAAAACCCCATCGGCGCTCCGACTCTGCGCAGCCTTAGCGAGAACGCGAAAAAAATCACCATCATCACAAACGACAACACCCGCCCCATGCCCAGTGCAATAACCATTCCGGCGATCATAAATAGCCTCTACCATCCGGAAACGCACTACGATATCACCATACTTATCGCCACCGGCCTCCACCGAGAGATGACGCGCGACGAGATGATTGAGCAGTACGGCGAGGAAGTTTGTAGAAAGTACCGGGTGGTAAACCACGTGGCTACCGACTCTTCCAGCTTGTGCAGCTTCGGGAAGTTGCGCTCGGGTGAAGAGCTGTTTCTAAATCAGATCGTTGCGCAGAGCGATCTTCTTATCACCGAAGGGTATATCGAACCGCACTTCTTCGCAGGTTTTTCCGGTGGGCGCAAGAGCCTTTATCCGGGTGTGGCGAGCGCGGCAAACATTCTCTCAAACCACCGGCCCGAGAACATCGCAAACCAGTGTGCTCGCCAGGCCAACCTTGACGGAAACCCGGTTCATGAGATATGTTCCGAGGCCGTCCAGCTTGCCGGCCTTAAATTTATATTGAATGTCGCGCTCAACCAAGATAAGCAGATTATAGCGGCCTTTGCGGGGCATCCGGTCGAAGCTCATCTAGTGGGCTGCAAATTTGTGGAAGAGCACATGTCAGCAGACATCCACAAGACCGATATCGCCATAACCTCTAACAACGGCTACCCCCTGGACCGCAACCTGTACCAGGTTGTTAAGGGGATTGACACCGCCGCAAAGGCGGCACGGGATGGCGGCGTTGTCATTGTCGCGGCCGGGTGTGTTGACAAGGTGGAGCACGTGCACTTTCAAAACCTTCTCCAGTCTTGCTCCACACCGGAGGAGCTGCGCGAGAAGATGTCGCAGGGGCCGAGTGAAACAGACAAGTGGCAGGTTCAGGTGCTCGCGAAGACACTGGTCACACATACAGTTATTCTGGTCAGCGACGGCATCGGGCCGGAGCTTGCGAACAGCATGTTCCTAAAACACGCGTACACGATGGACGAAGCCCTGGAAACAGCGTTCGCGATAACCGGGCGCGACGCCTCCATAAGCGTAATGCCGGAAGGACCCGTGGTCATACCACGCGTTAGAGAGGGTTCGTATTAAAGAGGGGTTCATTTCACAGAGACAAAATTCAGGGCTGTTGCAAACCGTTTTAGGTGGTAGCGATGGCCCCCTTTTCTTATTCCGCACAGGTTGTACTTTTGTGTTTTTTTGAAGTGCAATATTTTAAAAAACACCAACGCATTATATGTTTGTAAGCTGCCGACTGGTCACACGAAAGGAGCAGCGACATGACACTTGAAGAACTGCGTCAACGCAGAAGCGACTTGGGCGAGCGCCGGAGCGCAACGTTAGATAACATGCGCACTATCGCCGAAGAATCGAACCGAGTAGCTGATGTCGCCCATAACGCGAAACAGATACTTGACAACCTTGACACTGAATTTGAGTCTAAAACCAAGCTGAACAAGGTCGATGTTTCCTTCCTCTTTTTCGCTACGGCGTTGCAGTGTGTGCGGCAGTACTTGCTCACTAGCTTTAACGAGCGACTTGATGATAAGGCAGCTGCAGAAAAAGCAAATGGTGGTGGGACAAAAGAAACAAGCGATCGTTCCCACCGTTGGTACAGACCAACATTAGAAGAAATTTGCACAAATCCGGTTCCATATGACGCAACCATGGGAAGCCCTGATTTTGATTTAGGCCTTGGTGGAACGGGTAAAAGGTTTAAGGCGCTTGGGCACGACCCGTTGCTGGGATATATTTTTGGCACTGCTAATATAGTTACCAGCACGGTAACCACGTGGGACCTTCAATCATTTCATGTCAAGACAGGTCAAACATCGAAGGGGCATGCCAGAGACAAGGTTACCAATAGAGCCGACACCTCAAAAGTGTTCGCTTACACAAAGGACAGACTACTTGATGAAGGCATTGAGGGCAAAACATGTGTAGGAACGGCACTGTTAAAGCAATGGGCACACATAAAGTCTGATATGTATTCTATAACGGGGTTGCCTATTCCAACAATAAGCACAATCTCGCCGGACTTTGGTAGGGAGTTGGCAAAATATGGCATAGACATGGGGAATCTTGCAACCGTTGGCAAGCAAGCTGCGGGCGCAATATTGATAAATATAATAATCGCGATGATACACTACGTGTTTTACGATGAAAGCCAATACTCCAACAGAAGGCAATACGAAGTGAAGACGAGAAAAATATTAAGCTACTCAAACGCAATTGCCTCGGCTAGTAATATTGTTTATGTCGCAATTAGCGAAGATTTCAAAAAATTTGACATAGGCGGTATGATTGTGACTATATGGCGCTTAATATCGGATTCTAATTTTATAGCTAACGTCAAAGAAGAATTTGTCTTTGGCAGCTTCGACAAAATAATTCAAGGCGAAGAATATAGCTTCTAAAAAATAGTGGGAGGTCTTTAGATTATGCCATTTCCTATTTTAATCGCGGGGGTAGCTGCAAAAGCTATTGCGGCTACAGTAAGCACAAAAGTTGCCGTTGCAGCGGTAGCCGCGACAGCAGGGGCAGGCGCTACAGTTGCAACAGCGTTATATAAGAAAGGAAAACATCGCGGAAAAAAAGAAGGTTACATACAAGCTTCAAAGGAATATGAAAGTAAACTTAGAAAACAAACCGAAGAATTTTTATCGCAATGTGAAGTTTTCGAATCCCAGCGCGGTGAGTATGAACAGTTGATAAATGATTACGAGCGTATTATTGGAGTGTTGAAAAAAGAAGTTGACAGCAACGATAACCATGCGGCAAACGTTTTGCTGCGCAAAGTTGTTAAGGAGAAACACGAATTAAAAAATCTTAGTAACGCTTAGCATGAGGTGAATATTATGAAATTACCGCTAATTCCGGTTGCCGTAGGGGCAATTGTTGCCGCAAGTTTAGCCTCTTCAGTAGTAAGAAGGATAGTACGCAGCATAGCAAGGCGTAAAAATTACGCGCAAGCAACCATGGAATATCAAGATAAACTCAAGCGCAGGGCGGAAGTTTTTTTCTCGTCTGACAAATCGCCTGCAAGCCACCGTGAGGAATACGAGCTGCTTTTGGATGCGTACGAAATTGCCATTAACGGGATAGAGCGAATGCCAAAACGCTCTAAGGGTGAGAAAGAACTACTGCTACAAATGTTAAGTGATGAAAAAAAACTGCTAAAGCTCTACTACTAACGGCTTAACAAAGCCGCTCTAAGCGCATCAGCTTCCAGTTGCTGATGCGTTTGTTTTTTTACCGCGCCCACAACCCTCAACCCGCGGCGCGAAAAGCCGATTCTTCCTTTGCGCAATCTTCAATATAGTAGTATAATGTAGGCAGTGTGCTCGCGGTTGCTTTGCTCCGGGGGTAGTGGAGGGGGATTATAAATGAATAAAATTGGTGACGAAAATAATAATGTTCAGAACCCACAGGAAAAGCCGGATGAAATATCCAATAGCAAGATAGGGCAACCAGAGCAGTCTGCGGCACCAGCAGGTATTGAGCAAACGGACGTCCCGCTGGTCGGCGATACACAGCCTGCGACTGAGCAACCGGATGCTGCCGGCACGCACAAGCCCAAGCCTGTGATAATGGGCCTTACAACACTCCAGTGCGTTATAATCGTTGCTATCGCGGTTTTAGCTTTTTTCGCGATGCTGCTATTGCCACGGCCAGGCGGTCGAGAAGCCGGCTATCAGGAAGAAGCGATTTCTGTCAGGCCGCTTATCTACGACGAGACCGGAGTGGCTCCGAACACAGCGTTCCAGATACGCCTACCCGGGGTGCCGGAAGCCCAAGTGGCTGCCGGACTTATTGTTATAGAGACTGAGTCGCTATACACTTTTGATATAACGCCCCTGCCGGACGCGCAGGATGAGTTTTTGCTCACCCCACGCATTCCGCTCGAGAAAAACAGCCGGCTGACTATCACCGTTGGTGGCGTGGAGTTTGCGTTCGATGTCCGCAACGAGCTTATAATCACCGGTGTATTCCCCGCAAACCGTGCGTGGAACGTCCCCGTGGGCTCCTCAATTGTCCTCACCTTCAATACCACCGATCCGGTGATGGACCTGTTCGATTCAATGTCGGTCTTCCGCTCTCAGGACGGCCATTACGAGAACTTTCGGGTGTTGCCCCAAGAGGGACGGGAGATACATATAACGCCCACCTACCCCCTGCGGTACAACACAGCCTACCAAATCGTAATCTCACCGCCACTTGAGGACGCTGGCGGTGCACAGCTTTTACAGCCCTTCGAGTTCATGTTCAACACTGCGTCTGAAGGGCGCGCGCGCGACCCGCACACGCGGTGGACCAGCTTCGAACTTTCAGGCGGCGCGCCTAGTTTTAACATAATTGCCGACGATATCCCGGTATTGCCGGTTGGGATACACGGCCTCTCCCAAACACCGGCCGTCTCGGTTACCGTGCGCACCTTTGATGGATGGGAAGCATTTTACGCAGCGTCCCTTTACGGGGAAGAGGCGGACGCCGAGAGTCTGCCGATTTTCGCGGAATACGAAAATGTCGCCGTCGAGGAGTTCAACTGGAGGCAGGTGATAGTCTTCCCCGAAACGCTGCCGGTTGGGTGGTACCACGTTGAGGTCACCGTAGATTCCAACGAGCTCGAAGTAAACACCCGGAGCATACTGTTGCAGGTAAGCGACATCTCGGTATTTTATATGACTACCGGCGATGAAGTTATTGTCTGGGCCCACGACATTCTCACCGGGCAACCTCTGAGCGGTGCAGAGGTAAGCTTTAGCGGCGACTTTGTCGCATCTGGACAGGCGAATACCAGCGGCGTCTTACAGGTTTCCGGCGTGCAGATCGCCGACCCGGACGAGGAGCTTGACTGGTGGAGTCGGCGGATAAACAAGCGTTTCACCGTCACTTACGGCGATCGAGTGTTTGTTGCCGGTGAATCCTATGGCGACCAATTCCGCGACAGCAGAACGACTGACGTCCAGCGCAGATACATAAGCTATATTTACACCGACCGCGATATTTTCCGCACAACCGATACAATCAAAGTCTGGGGGGTTGTGCAGCCCCGCGATCTCACTTCCCCGCTGCCCGCCGGGCTCGAGCTCGTCCTGGACCGCAGTCGGATAACGCTGCCAATAACACTGCTGCCCGACGGCACATTCACGGCCGAAATCGAGCTGGAAAGCGCTGCGCCCCAGAGCTGGGAATGGCTGCGGTTGCAGACGTCCGGCGGCGATGTGCTGCATAGCCGCAACATAACAATCAACGACTTTGTCGCGCCTATTTTCAGGGCCGGCGCACAGCCCGACCAGCTGGTCTTTCTGCTGGATGAGCAGAGAACGGCAGGCGCTACCATAAATGTCAGCATGTTCGACGGTACCCCAGCCGGTTCGTACCCCTTGAGTATTTCGTCTTGGGGGCAAAATGAACTTGAATTGCTCTCCGAAGGGCTGGTAACGGATCGCAACGGCAACTTGGCGGTTGAGCTACAGATTGTCAATGACCGCAACTCTTGGCGGCCAAGAAGTTACACATTCTCATTCAGGGGAGTGCAGGCCGCAGACGAGAACGTAAATGGCAGGGGTACGATATGGGCCATACACCGTGATGTCATGCTCACCGGCAACCTCAACAGGGCCGCCAACACCATGGAAGTTACTACTCACGGCATAGATATTTCAGGGGTGCACGACGTGCACGTACTCTGGAACGCGGACGCGCTACGTGGGCGGCCGCTAGTCCAAGAGGTAACGGCGACCATGACCCGGGTGTACTTCGTTCGAGAGCAAACCGGCACATTCTACGACCGCGTCCACCGCGAAACCCGTAACAGGTACAGACTTGTCCGGCAGGAAGAGGTTTTGGAAACAAGAACCTTTACCGCCCAAGGTGGGAGTTACACGCTCACCAACCTGCCAACGCCGAGAGAGCGAGAGTATATCATAGTTGCGCTGGGCACTCAAGATTCTCTTGGCCGCCCGGTTGAAACGCGGGTGAGCATCTGGCCCAGCGGTGTGCGGCTCTTTGAGAACACCCACGAAGAGGATGGAGTTCACCGTTACTCGCTTACACTGAATCACGACCCCGAGTTCGACAATCCGGAATACGATGAAGATGCCCACAATGCCTGGTGGGGATGGGGCTCGAACTGGTGGCGGTTCTACGGCAACCGCAACACATTTGTAGATGGCCAAGGAGCGGTCTTCGCCCTGCGCAACAACTCCCACGTGGTTGAAGACACCACCGGGTTTATACTCAGCGCAGTCGTGCAGGATGGGTTTTCTTCGGTGAGCGTAATCCAGGGCAACGAGGTCGCTGTGCCATTTGACGAAAGCCTGGTGCCCAACTACATAGTAACCGGAGCCTTCTTCGATGGCAGGCATATTTTCGACCTGGGCAATACCTATATGAGCTTTAATCCCGAGCGCCGCGAGCTTGAAATAACCCTTGAACCGGACAGTCGGGTGTACGCCCCCGGGGATGAAATGCAGGTGACAGTGAACGTTAGGGACGCATTTACCGGACTACCCGCGGCGAATACAGTGGTGCTGCTCAGCGTGGTGGACGAAGCTATCTTTGCGGTCAGGGAGCAGCACACCAACCTGATCCGCTCTCTCTACCGGGAAATCTTTTTCCCGCGTATCCACCGGTACACATCCTTCACCCAGCTCCAGGTATTTGGGCAGGGTGGCGGTGGCGGCGACGGTGACCAAAACCTCCGTCAAGATTTCCCCGACACGGCACACTTTGCGGCCACCACCACTGACGAGTACGGAAACGCCCTTATCACAGTTAGGGTACCGGACAGCATAACCAGCTGGCGTCTGACTTCCCTTGCTGTCTCTCCCCAGGGACACGCGGGGAACACAAGGATGAATGTGAGCGCCACCCTCGACTATTTCGTCATGCCTATAGTCAACCAGACGCTGCTTGACGGTGACTCGTTTGTAGTCGGGCTGTTTAGCGCGGGCACCCAGGTGGAAGATGACGACCCGGTAAGCTACACCGTCCGATTGGTAGGCGAAGGTGTCGATATGGTTCGGGAGACAACGTCAACCGTGCGCGGGTACGCGAGCGTCGACTTCGGAAGAATAAGCCTGGGCGAATATACTGTCATGGTGACAGGCCAGAGCGGCCAACACCGCGATTCCATGCTGCTGCCCGTGCAGGTAGTGGCCTCGGGAGTTGAGACGTCCCGGGTGGAGACCTTCAACCTGAGCGACGGCATAGAGATCGACCCGCTGCGCTGGCCGGTAAGCATCGTGTTCTACAACGAAAACGCCAGGACTTACAACGCTGTTTTCCGCTCGGTGGTTTCGCGGTCGTGGAGCAGTTGGCGAACCGAAGCCCGCCTGGCCCGCAGATTTATCGCCAGCCGAAATACCTGGTACCGCGAGGCCTTTGGCCAGGAGGATATTTCGAATATCACCGGCAGGCAGATACTGCAAGCGTTGCCCCATGCGAACCAAAACATTGAGCTAACCGTGCTTGCACACCTGGCGCTGCCAGAGATGCTCGAGCTATCAAGCTTTGGACCCCTCGAATATCGGCAGCTTGAGGGCAGAGTGACGCCCGACTTTATTGCACGTGCACTCACCGGCCAAGAATTCGACGTTGATTTGGCCCAGCACATTGAGCACGGCGCTGGGCTAGATCATATCGATAGAATCTATCTCGCTATGGCAATGTATATCTCCGGCGACACAGCTGGCGCAAACAGCTGGTACTACGCCTTGGTGGAGGGCCGTTTGAATCGGCACGTGGGTGTCGATGGTACCACGGCGCTTTCAATCACCGACCCGGCCGGAACTAGCACCGAATCGCAGGCAACCGCCGCAGCCCTGATGCTGGCGACGCTCATCGGCCACGACGATGCCCACGGCCTTGCCCTATACCTTACACGACGCCCACGCTCCGGGGATCCGCACCTGCTTGAGAAAATATTCTATCTGCAAAACTTTTCGCCTTCCGGCGGCGAGCCCACCTCTTTTAGCTACCAACTTGGCGGAGAGACAATTACACACACGATCACCGATGGCACAGTGAGAATTAGCCTAAATCGCAGCGAGTTTGAAAGCGCGGACTTTACATTGATTTCCGGGCAAGTGTACGCGGATGTTTACTTTGTCGGCAGCCCCGAACAGACGGCGGATGAATCCAGCAGGCGGATTGGTCTTACCAAAACCCTCGAGCCGGTAGACGGGGTATTTGAACCCGGCGGGCTTGTGAGAATAACCTTGACACCCGATCTTTCCGCGTTTGATATTGCCGTTGGCAACGCCATGCTAGTTATCGACGATTACGTCCCCACAGGTATGCGCTTTGAGCATGTCTATCGCCCGCCTTCAGATCATAGCTGGCGCGGCTGGTGGCTTGCTTCTCGTCAAGGTCAGCGCCTGCAGTTCAGCGCTGTCGGTGGGTGGGAGGTCGCCAGAAACTATCGCCTGCTGGGGCCAATTATCTACTACGCCCGAATCGCCACCCCCGGTGAATACGTCGTGGAAAGCGCTTTCATCAGCAGTGCCATCTCCGACACTTGGGGCGCCAGCGAGAGAAGCACCGTGGTTATTGGCTGATAGCCGACGACACTGAAAAATATTATAGTTCCGCGCAATTTCAGTAATGATTGCGGAATGTTTTGAGTTAACTCTATAGCAGGCATCGGCAAACACGTTAACTTGCCGTTATGCGCGAAGACACAAAAATCCCCCACAAATCTATATATGTAAGGAGATTTTTTGGCATGGAAAAAGACATGTTGAGCATAAGACCAGTCGAAAAATACGAAGCTCCTGAAATTCCAACTTTGAGAGATACTCGCTCTAACCCCGCGCTGCTTAAAAAGCTGCCGTCAAGGTGGAAGAAAAACGCGGCGGTTATCACCTGCATAGGGCTTATGGGATCGTCCGTGCTTTCGGGTTGCGTAGAACCATCGGTGGGAAATCTCGGCACAGATAGCAACAATGGACAGGATGAATATAGCAGCGACAATGGCGGAGAAGGCGGGTACAATGGAGGGTACGCACTCGACAAAGAGAATGGAACAGAAGAAAATCTCAGCTACAGTGGCGGGGAATACAACGGATACAGCGAATTTGACTTGAGCATTAGAATTCATGGCGGTGGCGCCGGTTTCGCCGCTTATGTTGTGCACCTAACAGAACAAGAAGCGGTTGGGATTATTCGCGCTCAGCTTGAGGCCGCAGGGCTTAGGCTGAACGACGCCCCGCCGGAGTATACCGCCCTGGAGGAATGGTGGGGACCAGCCATTGGGATTGATTTGTTTGACGCAAGGCGAAACGTTGCGATCACACACCTCGACTGGCAGCAGAGCCACCAACCGTTTATGCGCGGGGGAAGAGATTTTGCCGACATGGTCGCGGAAGACTTCGTGGAGCAGACCGACATTTCTGTAGGCGTGTTTTACACATCGGGATTCTTCCCGGAGGGATGGGCTGTAAGGCGGCATTGGTTTGAGACCGACGACGGCCAATGGGATTACGAAGAACTATCGCGACCAACAGACGAAGAAATCGCACGGGCAAAAGCAGAGGCACGACCCATTCTTGAAGAGCGCCTCACCGCGCAAATACAGGAGTTTGTTGCCTTCTTGCAAGCAGAGGGCGTCATATAGCGGATACGGTCACTTTTAGGAGGCGATTGCACTGCAACTAACGCTACATGTTACAAACAAATGCAATTTAGAGTGCAAATACTGCTTTGTCGAGCGCGGCCCCGAGATCATGTCGCGGGAGGTCGCGTTCGCGGCGGTAAAACTGGGCATGGAAAATAAATCCTCATCTGGGTTGCTTTTCTATGGCGGTGAGCCTCTTCTCGAAAAACAGCTTATCTACGATATAGTCGACCATACAAAGGCTATCAAAAAGAAGACAGACCATACTTTCTATTACAAAATGACCACCAACGGCACGCTTTTAGATGAAGAATTCCTCAAGTTTTCGCGGGATGTCAACTTAACCATAGGGTTTTCCCATGACGGGCCGATGCAGGATAAGTGCCGCCTCTCCCCTGATGGTAAGGGCACATTCTCGTTGCTGGAAGAAAAAATACCGCTGCTGCTTAAATATCAACCCTACGCCGTGGGGATGAGCGTCATGGACCCGTCAACAGTTCACAGTGGTGCAGAAATAGTTAAGTTCCTATTCGACAAGGGATTTAGGTACATCCATCTTTCTCTTAACTATTCCAAGACCGCTCCTTGGACTAAGGAGCTCCTCTGCGTTTTAGAGCGGGAGTACAATAAACTGGCGCAGATGTACCTAGAGTGGACAAAGGCGGAGAAGAAATTTTACCTTTCGCCATTTGACATGAAGATTCTGTCCCACCTAAAAGGAGAGAAATACAATACAGACAGGCTACGCATGGCGCAAAACCAACCCTCAGTGACCCCGGACGGAAAAATCTACTACAGCTCAAAATATTTAGGCGACCCCGCCTTTATAATCGGAGACGTCTTTTCGGGAATCGACCCAGAAAAGCAAAAAAACATATACGAAAAAGGGGCTGTACCCGCCAACCCTTGCCAAGCATGCGCCATTAGAACACGCTGCAACTACGCCTATGACAGCTTGATTTCTCAAGAAGGCGGCATTGTCACCGAGGTATCCCCCATGCAATGTGCCAATGAACAGATAATTACTCCCATTGCGGACTATGTCGCGGAAAAACTCTACAAAGAGCGCAACGCTCTATTCATGCATAAGCACTACAATGAGCTATACCCTGTTATGTCCCTTGTGGAGGATAGGTGTGCGACAAGCTAAATAAACAAGAAGCACAAACAAAAAAACGCGTTCCCATATGGGGCGCGTTTTTAGCTTGGTAGCTATCCGCTGCTAATCTCTATTCTCCGCGGAACTCAATGCCGCTTTCATCGGCTTTGTCTATGATTGCGAGCGACTTCAGGTTGTACCCTTTCTCGCGCAGCAGCTTGCCCCCACGCTGGAAGCCTTTTTCTATCGCGATACCAATACCTATAAGCTCGGCCCCGGCTTGCTCGACTATCTCTACCAGCCCGCGCAGAGCCTCGCCGTTTGCCAAGAAGTCGTCCACGATAAGTACCTTGTCATTCTCGCCCAACCACTGGCGAGAAAGCAGCAGAGTTACTTCCTTCTTGTATGTGTAGGAATAGATGTCGCTGCGGTAAAGCCCGCCCTCAATGTTGTCCGACTTCGCTTTCTTGACAAACACAAGCGGCACGCCCAGCTCATCGGCGCAGATAGCGCCAATAGCAATTCCCGACGCTTCCACCGTAAGTACAGCCGTAATCCCGGTGGTATCAAACTCCCTCGCAAACTCTTTTGCCATGTCCCGCATTAACACAACATCCACACGATGGTTTAGGAACCCGTCCACCTTGATGATGTTGCCTGGAAGCACCTTGCCCTCCGCACGTATTTTGTCACGTAGCTGCTTCATAAAAAATGCCTCCAATTATTATTTGTTATCGATAAGCCTTCCCATAAGCACGCCCATTGCCGAAGCCATCATCAGCCCACGGGTCCAGCCGCTGCTGTCGCCGATGCAGTACAGCCCGCTCACGCTGGTTCGCAGTTGGGCGTCCAGCTCAACACAATTGCTGTAGAACTTAAGCTCAGGCGAATAGAGCAGTGTTTCAGTGCTCGCAAAACCGGGAACGACGTGGTCGACCGCCTTCATAAACTCGATAATGCTTACCATAGCGCGGTAAGGCATTGCCGAAGTAATGTCGCCCGCCACCGCATCAACCAGTGTGGGCTGAACATTCGATTGGGCAAGCTCGTCCTGCCAGGTGCGTTTGCCGCCCAAAATATCGCCGTAGCGCTGGACTAAAATCCGCCCGCCACCAAGCATATTTGTTAGCTCACCAACCTTTTGCGCATAGGCAATCGGCTGGTTGAACGGATGTATAAAGTTGTGTGAGCAAAGTATCGCCAAGTTGGTGTTCCCAGACTTGCGCTCTTTGTAGGAGTGACCGTTGACCACAGCGAGATCATTGTCGTAGTTTTCCTGGCTGACAAAGCCGCCGGGGTTTTGGCAAAATGTGCGCACCATGTTCCTAAACGGCGGCGGAAAACCGATCAGCTTGGATTCGTACAGCACGTTGTTGACTTCCTCAATAACCTCGTTGCGTACTTCTACCCGTACACCTATATCCACCATCCCGGGCTTGTGGGCAATAGAGTGCTCGCTGCACAACCGCTCCAGCCAATCCGCGCCTCTGCGCCCGGTCGCCACTACGGTTTGTCCGGCCAACACCCGATTTGGCTCACCGCCCTTTGCCGGCGAGAGAATCGCGCCCTTGCAGACGCCGCCCTCAATGATTAAGTTATCGCAGATGCTGCCCAATAGCAGCTCTACACCGTTTTGCGCAAGGTGCTCTTGGATTCTGCCGTATATTTCCTGCGCTTTCTCGGTACCCAGGTGTCGGATAGGACAGTCAACCAGCTTTAACCCGGCTTGAATTGCCCGTTTGCGTATCTCCTTGACTTTCTCACTGTTGCCAAGCCCCTCGACTGCGTCGCCGGCGCCAAACTCGAGATAGATGCCGTCTGTGTAGCCTATAAGTTCCTGCGCAACGTCGGTGCCGATAAGCTCGGGCAAGTTGCCGCCGACTTCGTAATTGAGCGAGAGCTTGCCGTCCGAAAACGCGCCCGCGCCCGAAAACCCGGTGGTGATATGGCAATACGGCTTGCAGTTCACGCAAGCCTTTGTCTTGCCCTTGGGGCAGTGCCTGCGCTCAATCGCGCTCCCCTTTTCGACTATAGCTATCCGCAAATTTTTGCCGCGGCGCAACAGCTCAAGCGCTGTAAAGATTCCCGAAGGCCCTGCTCCTATGATAAGTACATCGTAGTTATTGCTCATTGTGTTGCCTCGTTTCAAGGTTACCTTTTCGTACCTATGTTAAACCACTTGTAAAGTCGCACGTTTGTCTGGCTGTTCTACAACTTGTGATAAATATATCACCATATTCGACAGCAGTCAAGTGTATAGGCGTCAAACAGCCCTCCACTTGTGCAAGCGGAGGGCTTTATTTGATACATACTTTACATCATGTCGCTATACGTTTCAATCACGACTTGGGCCTCGAACACATAGGCTGTCTGCCCAAGAACATTGCGGAAGAAGTCAAGCGGAACAAATGTTACATCATCCACAAGAATAGGTGCGACCGAAAGCTCAATAGGCGCCATTCTACCGACATGTGCTTCGGTGTTGTTAATCCAAAGGTGTATCCCCATGCCAAGCTGAATACTTTGCAGCTCATCGTTCCAGCTAACATCATAGCCCAAAGCTTCCGCAACTACATTAAGCGGAACCATAACTACTTCGCCGTTTTCTGCCTCATACCAAAACGGAAGGGGTGCGCCTTCGAGAATCTCGTTATTGACCACAATTTCGCCATTGAGTGCAATCGCGTCTATCTCTTCGAAATCAATTTCTCCGGGTAGTGTCTGAATGCCAACGTAACCATTTTCCGGTTCTACCCCTTCTGGCAGTGTCGCGAATGTCTCAAATAAAACTGTGATGCTTGCGGGTTCTGTTTGTCCGATTCCTTCAAAAATCACGCGGAGACTTCTACCGTCAAGGACTTCTGCGAGTGTGCGTCCGAACAGCACTTCGCGTACATTTTGCGTCAAGCCTTCGCACTCATCACTCAGAGGCACGTAATCCTCGAAGTAGACCGAGGTGCTTTCGGTAATGTAAATCACAAATTCGCCATCTTCGCTTATCATTGAGAATTCATTGCCCTCATACGACTCTACGACAAAGAACCGATCTGTCACACTAACGACATCCTCTTGTGCTGAGGAGTTTAGCGCAGACACGCCAATCGCGCTTAGAGCTATGACCACTACTACCAAAATAGCAATAACTGCTTTTCTTTTCACTTTAAAACCCTACTTTCTATTTGATTATATTAAGATCGCGTTGTTGTTCTTTCTGGTCTTTTCGCGTCTATATAGTGTAACCTACTTGCACAGACCAACATTACAACTGGTAGTAAATATATTTACCACAACATGCAAAATGCAACCTAAAAAGATAACCACTTCCACCTTGGAAGCGGTTATCTTATAAAGTGAAACCCTATTTTGCGGACCCCTTATAAAACAGAGCCCCAATAAACATGATGGCAAGGAAAATTAAGAAGAACCATACAAATCGCATTCCCTGCGTGCTAATCGCGGCGTAGATGAGAAAGATAGCGCCCGCCATCGCGATAACCGGAGCGATAAATCGGTTGAACGCGCCCAGCGTTTTCTCTTTCACCATAATCATAATAAAGAGCGGAATCAAAAAGCCTTGGAAGAGGATTGGCATTAGACCGGGCACGTCAAAGGGAAGCGGCTGGCCGGGGACAAGTTCGCCAAACCAGCCGGCGCGGTTTCCGGCAAACACAAGCATCCAGCACGCGGTCACAAATAAGAATAAAGAGGCGGAGTTATTCGGAACGTTTGTTGTTTTGTCTACTTGAGAAATCAGCCCTGGCTTTACACCGCAGCCCCTGATAGACAACGCATAGAAAGACCGCTGCCCGCTCATTACCAGGCCATTGAGCGTGCCCAGGCAGGAGATTACTATAAACACAAATAGCGCTGTCCCACCAGCTTCGCTGAACACATTGACAAAGGCACCCCGCACACCTGCACCATCCGAGAGAACCTCAACAGGCGCCGCACTAAAAATACCGACGAAGTAGAGTGTATATATCGTCATAATCACAATCAAACCGCCCACCAAGGCGATGGGAAGATTCCGCTTGGAATCCTTGATTTCTGAGTTCAGCGCCAAAACGCCCTCCCAGCCCACATAGGCAAATACAGTGGCAACAAGGGCCGATAGAAACGGGTTGGCCACAACATTGCCCACATAATCGGAATGTAGGTTCGCCACAGCTGTCCCGTTTGCAAGCCCGACAATAGTTCCTATAATACCCATTGCAAGCAAGGGGACGATCTTGATAAATGTGGCCGACACCTGCACCTTACCCGAAAGCTTCTGCGCGAGTGAGTTGACCGCGTAGGTCATAACCAGGTAGAATAGCGCAATTGAGTAAGTCTGCCCGCTGAAGAAAGAGTCGGTTTCCCAGCCGAATAAGACGACTGTAAATCGCGCTGAAATCCAAGCGAGAATTCCAGAGAGACCCGGGAGGAACATGGTAGCCATAAACCAGCCGAAGAAATAGCCATAGCGCTCGCCCAACAAGGCTTCACCATAGTCAACAAGTCCGCCGACGCGTTCATGCCGCGTTGCGAGTACGCCGAAGACATAAGTGGCCGACAAAGTTATAAATCCGCCAATAAGCCAAGCTGCAACACCAATCCACATTCTGCCACCGGTGTAGCCGATAATTGCCTCGTTACGAAAGAAAATACCGGAACCAATTACGGTTCCAACCACCATACACATTGCCGTAAGAGGCCCATACTTTCGTGTTAATTGATTTTCCATAATATACATCACTCCCCATAGTCACAGTTTATCATGATACGACAATAAGTGCGCTTTGTCAAATGAGGGCAGAAAGAGAGGCGTGGACAAACGCGTTGATGACTGTAGGGGCGAACTGTGTTCGCCCGCGATTGCCATCGCGCTCCGGCGGGCGACGCCGGTCTTTGCGACTTTAGTTGCACAGTTCGCCCCTACACGGATAAACAACGCTGTTTATCCACTCCCCAGAAAGAGCCGCAACTGCACAGCGCAACCCGAGAACATTAAAGCATTTTGTGTTATAATATACCAAACAAGCTCAAGCAACCGCACACCAAGGGAGGAACCCAGATTTGTCTATAGACTTTTACGACGCGACCAGTGAGGCCATACACGACCTAAACCAAACCGAACGTCAACTCTTTGACTATGTAATCAAGAACATAGAGATCGTCAAATATATGAGCATACAAAAATTTGCGGCGGAGCGCTTTTTGTCCACAACCACGATTTTCCGCTTCACGCAGAAGCTTGGATTTTCCGGCTACTCGGATTTCATAAACAGCCTGCTGGTCACCTCACACAGCCGCCAGGATACCGTCATGCCGGACATTGTCGTTGGGCGCGGGTACAGCGAGGAGTATTTGCGCAACGCCATGGAAGCGGTGCGCGTTATGTCCCCCAAGCAAGTAGAGGAGGTCGTGTCGCGCCTGGCTGACAAACCCAGCATCTACATCCTAACCGACGACAACAGCCACACACTTGGGCAGTACTGCGAGCGGCTGTTTATCGGCCTCGGGTTCCACGCCTACTTCCCCGAGACAGCATATCAAATGCAAAATCTTGTCAACCGCATCCGGGGGAAGGATATGATTCTAGCCCTGTCGTATTCGGGGCGAGACACGTCACTCATCGACTTTATCGAGCGGGTGTTCCTAGCTGAACGCCCTTATTTGCTGTCGGTCACGCGGGCGGACAACAACGCCCTGGAAAGCCTATCCGACGCCAACTTCTATGTCTTTGCCGACAAAATCCTTGTCCCCGGCATGGATTTAACTTCCGGCGTCACCATGCTTATGATAGTTGAACTGCTGATTTACGAGTACATAGCCGCCTCAAAGTCATCGCCCGAGTAACAATATTACCCAAAATGTAAAATATTACTTACTTCGGACTATCCATACAACATGCACAAAAGCCCTTTCTTTTGGATGGTAATATCGCTATACTGTACTCATGTCGCACATACAATAGAGAGGGTTTTTACTATGCCAGCAAAGAAAATGCAAGTTAAGCAAATGCACCAGGAGAAAATGAAGGTAAAGAGATTTAAACTGTTCGACGCGGTTTTGGCCGCTGTCTGTGTAATTTTGGTTGTGGAATCCGCGGCGCCGACAGCCGCTATTGGCAACAGCCAATATTTTTGGTGGGCGTTCATGTTTATCGCGTTCTTTATACCCTACGGGTTTGTAACAGCCGAGCTCGGCGCTGCCTATCGTGACAAAGGCGGGCTTTTCGATTGGGTAAAGCGCGCGTTCGGGCGCAGCTGGGGCAGCCGGGTATCGTGGTACTATTGGATCCAGTTTGTGTTCTGGCTTGCGTCTCTGGCGGTACTGTTCACCGAAGTGCTGGGGCAGATTACCGGCACAACCATTCCCGTTTGGACGGCGGTCTTGATTCAGCTGGCTTTGATTTGCGTTATGTGCATCGGAAGCCTTGCGCCGATTTCAGTCAACAAGTGGCTTATTAACCTAGGTACATACGCAAAAGTCCTGCTGATGGTGGCCCTCGGGTTATTTGGTCTCTACTGCGGAATTACCTTTGGCTTTGCCAATCCGGTGACATCCGCGGGGGATTTGCTGCCGAGTATTGCGGGTATTTCGTTCATCGCCGTTATTATCTTCAACTTCAAAGGATTTGAAGTAGTTGCCGCGTTCACCGGGGATATGGAAAACCCCAAGAAACAAATTCCGAAGGCGCTTCTTTTGGGCGGTATATTAATTTCGTTTTTCTACATCTTCGCGGCGTTTGGAATAAGCGCGGCTATACCCGTGGCGGAACTGACCACATACGGTGGGCTGGTAGAGAGCTTCATACACTTCTTCATCGCACTTGGGCTGCCCGGGCACATTTTGGTTCCGATTGTCGGTATCCTGTTCCTTTTCACTCTGTTCATTAATGTGTTGTCTTGGGCTTTGGGCGTAAACTATGTAGCTTCCCACGCGGCTGAACAGGGCGCTATGCCCGCCATCTTCGGCAAGCGCAATAAGGACGGGGCACCGCTGGGGGCGTCTGTTCTCAACGGCGTGGTAGCCGGAATAATGGTGATTGCGGTGCCCTTCATTCCCAACCCGGATATCTTTTGGGGGTTCTTCGCGCTCCAGATCATCACCCTAATTTTGGCGTATATGTTTATGTTCCCCGCATTCAAGAAGCTGCGCCGTATCGATCCCAATACCGAGCGCCCATTCAAAGCGCCGGGCGGGCGGGTAATGCTGAACCTAATCACCTATGTGCCACTTGCCATGCTTACTCTTTCCGCCATATTTTCAATGGTCTACCCTCTGTACGATGGTAGTTGGTATTTTGACACCATGCTGGTGGCCGGAACAGTCGTAGCAATTGTAGTTGGAGAAATCATCGTGTTTACGACAGGGCGAAAAGCACAGCGGACACCGCAGGTAAAGGAAGGGTGCCGCGATTTAATCGCAAACAAATAGTCTGTCGGGATTAACTTTATGGTATAATTATTGAAAGCGGCTCGCTATTCATTTAATGTGTTGGCGAGCGCTTTGTCTTGATAAATTCTTAAAGCAGGGGAAATTTTGTGGATTCACTATACAACCAAGAGGTATCGAAGTGCGGCAAAAAGGACGCCATAATAGCACTTGGATTTTTTGCGTATTTTATGATACGAAACTTTGCAATTCACATAATCTATTCACAATTTAATATCCCTGCCGAGGTGTGGCCGATAGCACATATTGTTATTGCCGTTGTTGATACTTTAATCGTGTTTGCAATTATTAAAATAAGAAAGCAAAACCTCGCTTCAATAGGGCTACACAAGAAAAATATTTGGGCGGCACTTGGGCTTGGGCTTTTGTTTGTCCCAATTTTCATACTTCAGAGGATTGTGCAAGGGAGCATAGTCGGGTGGGAGTTATATTCTTTTGGTTCGTTCATGCTTAGCTTAATGACTGTAACGCTTTTTGCTGTAAGAGAGGATATAAATTTTGTTGGTTTTATTCAGACCAGATTGCATGGACTCGTAAAAAATGATTTTTGGGCGGTAAACTTAGGGGCGGCATTGTTTACGCTGGCACATGTTCCGGCGCGATTCGCACATGACATATCTATGGGAGTTCCAAACTATATCTTGTTATTGGCGAACTGGTTTTTTATGCATCGTGCGTTTGTTATGCTTTTCAAAAGACAATTTTCTCTTGTTCCTGTTTTCATAATGCATATAGCCTCAAACTTTCCAAGACTCTGGCAAGGTGATGGAGTAACTGGTTGGTGGTGGACTGCAATTCCAACTGCCGTATTTGTATTGGCTGTGGAGATTTGGTATTGGAGATGGAGTGAGCGCCGCACCGATAAAGTTAGTAAACAAACGTAAACTTACTTGGCGCAATGGGGCAGCAATGTGCGGCATAACTGATAAGCACCATCCTCAACGACACACAAGCCAAACGGGCACTTCGAAAAGCGCCCGTTTGGCTTGATATTCCGTAGTTTCTCCAACGTGTACAGCCTATCACACTTGCTTTTTAGCAGAGATAAAAGTAAAATAGAACCAGCACCCCACTCTCAAATAAAAAAATCTTACTACCTAGGAGATGAACATGAAAAACCAGCTGAAAACCAAACTGCAAAGCGGGAAAAAAGTTGTTGGCACAATGCAACAGATCGCAAGCGTTGCAATAGCCGAATGCCTGGGCATCTCGGGACTTGATTTTTTTGTCGCCGATATGGAGCACGCACCGTTTGACGCCGAGAGCTTACGCTCTGTCATCATGGCGGCCGAGCTGCGCGGGACAACCCCGCTCTGCCGGATTAAAAATGTCACCAAAGATTATGTTCAGCAGGCGCTCGATATTGGCGCAATGGGCATTGTCGCGCCGGGCATCGAATCACCGGAAGAAGTGCGCGCACTTGTCCGGTACGCAAAGTATATCCCAGGCGGCAACCGGGGCTTTTGTTACACCCGCACATCGGCCTTTGGCTACGCCGACTTTGCCAAAACCCCTAACGAATACATAAAAGCCTGCAACGAGCAAACGCTTATCATCCCTCAATGCGAAACCAAACAGTGCGCCGAAAGCATCGAAGAAATTGTCGCTATCCCCGGCGTTGATGGCATATTTGTTGGGCCGTTTGACCTGTCCGTATCTCTGGGCTGCCCCGCCGACTTTGGCAATCCGGTTTATAAAGACGCCATCAAGCGCGCGCTGGAAGCCTGTGAAAGGACCGGAAAATTCGCGATTACCTTCGCGGTGGATGTGGCGAGCGCAAAAGCGTCTCTTGATGCAGGATTTTCCGGTGTCGCCATCGGCACTGATATTGATACTCTTATACGCGGCTACCGCAGCACTATAAACGAAGTGACAAAAGGCATGCAGTAAGCACTAAACCTAAGGCCGCCTTTGCAACCAATGCAGAGGCGGCGTTTTATTTTCCTTTTATTTTACCTTTTCACAGCTGCCAGTTTACCTTTGCGGGTTATGCTGTGCATACTCATTCCACTTCAAAAGAAGCCCGCTTTTGAAGACGCGACAAAGAGCGTCGCTCACAGGGCGCGAGCTAACTTGAAAAACAGGGGCACCTTTTCAAGTTGATTGACTATACAGAAAATTGAAAGGACGATGATTTATGAGGGCTATAAGAAGCAGCAGGACTGCCAAGATTGTTGTTGACGTTCTTATGACGATTTTTCTGGTGTTGTCTTTTATTAGGTGGGAGGACAGCAACTTTGCCTTCCACGCAGTTGTCGGAAGTGTCTGCACTTTGCTTTTTGTCTTACATATTTGCATACATCATAAATGGATTAAAGCCGTAACAAAATCGTTCTTGGCTGGAAATTTGAGCCCGTCACTGAGGTGGAAATACACCATTGACATCCTCTTGCTGATAGTTTGGGGAGTCGCAATTGTCACGGGATTCCTTGCAATCGGTTACTTCTCGGCCGGAATAGAAGGTATGGCCACGTTCAGCAGGCTACACGGAGTTACTTCAAGAATTGGGCTTGGGCTTATAGTTGTCCACATTTTTCAGCATTTTCCGCAAATCAAGTCATATCTGGGGATCAAGAGCAAGCAACAGGGGGCAAAAGCGCGATGAGCGGAATCAGGAAACTAGCTGTAAAAATCCGGGGAGGTGCTAAAGTTTCTCATCACAAGAGCACAGCCGAGAGCGAAAGTGTTAAAATGCCGGCGCCGCCTCTTGTTATACTGCCCATGCAGCAGCACATCGGCGCGCCTTGCCAGCCTGCGGTAAAGGTGGGCGATAATGTCGCGGTAGGACAGGTTGTGGGAAAATGCGATGCTTTTATATCAGCTCCAATCCACGCAACGGTATCGGGAACAGTTAAAGCTATATCTCCATGCAAGTTCGCCGATGGTATCGAGGTCGACGCTATTTATATTGAAAGCGACGGCAAGAATATTTTGCATTCCGGAATAAAAAGACCCGATGTAAAAAGTCTCGAAGATTTTCTCCAGGCTGTGCAGCAAAGCGGTATCGTAGGCATGGGTGGCGCAGGCTTCCCACTTCACGCTAAGCTCGCCTTAAAAGGCAACGCTCGGGTGGATACGCTTGTAATCAACGCGGCTGAGTGCGAGCCCTACATAACCTCCGACTATCGGGAGATTATGGAAAACTACACTGATATTCTCGCCGGCATTGAGTGGGTCATGAAATATATAGGGATGGACAACTGCATTATCGGTATTGAGGACAACAAACCAAGCGCAATCGCCCTGCTTGCCAGTGAAATCGTCAAGCAGGGTATGCACAGGCGGGTAAGTGTTACGGAGCTGCCATCCCGCTATCCTTATGGGGCGGAGAGGATGATTGTACAGGCCGCGACAGGCCGGACAATCCCCCTAGGCGGCTTGCCTAGCGATGTAGGCGTTTCCGTGTTGAATGTCTCCACTATTTCGGCACTCAACCGCTATTTAGACACAGGCATGCCGCTTATTCAAAAACGCATCACGGTGGATGGCGGGGCTATCGCCAACCCCCAAAATGTAATCGTTCCCATTGGCACGCCAATCCGAGACATTGTAAGTTTTTGCGGCGGATATGTTGAGGAACCGGAAAAAGTGATTACAGGCGGCCCAATGATGGGTATTGCCCAACATAACGACGAAGCACCCATACTAAAGAGATATAACGCCATCCTCTGCATAAGCGCAAAAGAAACATTTACGCCGGAGGCAAAGCCCTGCATACGGTGTGGCCGCTGCGTTGAAACCTGCCCTATGAATCTCACACCCATAAACATTGAGCGCTACACCGAGCGCGGCAATACAAATATGCTAAAGAGGTTTAATGTCTCTGGCTGTATCGAGTGCGGCAGCTGCGCTTATGTTTGCCCTGTCAAACGGCCTTTAGTTCAACATATGCGTGATGGGAAGCAGGTCGAGAGAAGGGCGGCGGCAATAAA
Organism: Oscillospiraceae bacterium; assembly: GCA_009780025.1. Lineage (GTDB taxonomy): Bacteria > Bacillota > Clostridia > Oscillospirales > Ruminococcaceae > WRAV01. The sequence goes on from WRAV01000006.1 coordinate 36,850, forward strand.
TGCGTAAATCGGCAACAGCGGCCTCGCCGCACATACACGATGGCTCAAGTACCAAGCGCATTATGCTTGATGTGATAATTGCTCTGGTGCCGGCATCCATTACAGCAACAGTTTTCTTTGGGCCAGCGGTTTTGTTGCTTACCGCAGCCACCATTGCCGCAGCGGTATTGTTTGACTGGGGATTCCGGCGAATCTTTAAGCGTGACGTCTCTAATATATTCGATCTATCAGTTGTAGTTTCGGCACTGATAATGGTTCTCGGCATACCATCAAACACATCGCTCTGGCTGTCCATTCTGGCTGCAGGAGTTGCCATTGTTGTGGTCAAGCACGTAGCCAAACGGCTTTTGGGCGGCGCGGGGCGGAGTATGTTTAACCCTGCCCTTATCGGACATATTGTAGTTACAGAACTTACCGCATATGGCACCAGCTATCCCACCCCAATGTCTTGGCTGGAATCTTCCAGCTACTTTGGCGCAGATGCGATGGCATCTGCAACACCTTTGCAACTCTTGGCTGACGGTAATATGCTGCCCAGCTTATGGCAACTGTTCCTGGGTCTTCATGGCGGCACCATGGGCGAAACATCAATTCTGGCGCTTTTAATTGGTGCGGGCTATCTGGTTTGGCGACGTGTAATTTCTCCGGCGATTCCACTGGCCTATATCGGCACAACAATATTGGTTGTCACCTTAGCCGGACACGACCCGTTGTTACATCTGCTTTCAGGGAGTTTAGTATTTGTAGCTTTCTTTATGGCCACCGATTACGCCACCAGCCCAATCAACTTAAAAGGCAAGATTCTATTTGGCATAGGTTGCGGGCTAATTACTGTGCTGATTCGCTTGTATGGCAGTACAACCGAAGGAGTAACCGTTGCTCTTCTCGTCATGAACACACTCGTCATCTTTATTGATAGGTTGACGTTGCCAAAAGCGCTGAACCATCGCTAAGGGGAATGCCCCCAAATATTCTGCTCGCAGCGACGAGGAGGTGAGCAGGACAGGTAACTGCACTCGCATTGTCTCAGCTTCGCGGGTATGGTATAATATTCGCAAAATATCATGGACATTATACGATGCACAATTATACCAATGCTACGCTTGTGGCATAATTTGGATATCAGGATATAATAATTAATGCGAGGTGCGACTATGGGACCTGAAAATACCAATATGGCCATGGGAGAAGGACAAGCAAGCACAAATGATGCCTTTCGACTTTTTCGTTGAGAATCTTGACGAAGCCGTGGAACACGCTAAGGTGTGCGGAGCGACCGCAAGTAAAGTCCAATACTTCGGTGAAATCGGCACTGTCATGTTTGACCCGGCCGGACACCCCTTCTGTATAAGCACTGTTTGGGAGGAAGGATTATTCGCAAAATAGTCCCCCGCCATTAGAACAAGCGAAAAATTTCGAAGCGTTAATTGTTGGAGATTAAAGCATGATTTCTAAAAAAGATATGCACGCGTTTGAAGATAAGCATCGCATATTACTTCAGGCAAACGAATTCATATGTCTGCGTCCCCATCCAAGCTTAAGAGAATATATTTCAAACTACAACATAACTTTCCCAACGAAAAATATTATGCCGGATGGCTTTACTTTAATGCCGAGCGGGTGTCCATCGCTCACAATCGCAAGTGACGGCAGAAATTTATCTGTCGATTTGGATGGGCCTACAATAACGCCGTATATTGTCAACAGCCAAGCTAAGCAGCCTGAAATGCTGGTGACTATCGAGTTTAGACCGGCCGGTCTCTACGCCATTACGGGTATAAGTCAAAGTGAGTTGACCGACATGTCGCTCCCATTTGATACAGTAAGCCCTACGCTAAGCAAGCTGATACTTGATGCAGTTGAACAGGCTGAAAGTGTTCACGAGCTTGCAACCAGGCTCGACGACTTGCTGCTTGCAAATGTGCGCACCGCATACCGCCCCGAGCTAATGCTCGCCCTTCACGATATTAAAGCGTACGCGGGTAATATTTCCGTCAAACAACTGTCCAATAACTCCCACTACAGCGAGCGGCAGCTAAACAGAATTTTCAACCAATTTGTAGGCACGGGCACAAAATCATTCTCAAGACTTATGCGGATTAATAATACCTTCCGCTTGTTTAAGGATTCTCACAAAAGCCTGACGTATATCTCAGATGTTACGGGTTTCCATGACTTATCGCACTTTATAAACGACTTTAAGCTGGTGTGTGGAGTAACGCCACAGGAGTACCGCAATAACATGTCCGTTTTTTACAACAACCCTACGCGGTTTTGATGTACTATCAAGTAGGATTATTTCCAAAAAATATTAGGAGATGAGAATATGAGCGAAAAGTTATGTCAAAGCTGCGGCGCGCCCATGGAAAACACTGAGTATGGAACGGAGGCAGATGGAAGTAAAAGCGTGGACTACTGCAAATCTTGTTATGACAACGGTGCATTTGCAAACTCGAATTGCACACTTGAAGAAATGGTTGAGCTGGTTGCCGCCATTATGGTAAAAGACTTCGGCTTCTCACCGGAGGATGCAAAAAAACAATGCAGTGAGGGCATTCCCACTCTTAAACGCTGGAAGGCAGCATAGCAATTAGAATGCAAGTACTGTAGTAGGCGGCTACAAAAATTAGGAGCGATGAAAAATGAGTGCAAAAATGCTCGAAAAGGCGAACGAATTCATCAAGGCCTGCAGCGCCTCCAGCTTTAGCGCGATAGACGAGAGCGGCTTTCCGTCTGCGTCGGCTATTTGGCTAATGGGGCACGAGGGCGTCGCCGAAATCTATTTTTCCACGCCGGTCGGGTCGAACAAGTATAAGCGGCTGCAAAAAAACAACAAGGCATGTATTTGCACTTACACCGAGTTCAACAACCTAACCCTTGTTGGAGAAGCTGAAGTTCTCACCGACCAAGAATCAAAAAGCAAACACTGGCAAGAGCCGTTTATACACATATATCCAAAAGGTGAAACCGACCCGACATATTGCATTATCAAATTCACCACAAAGCGGGTATCGCTAAACATTGACCATGAAGGTGCGGAATTTACAATCAATTAGAAAAAAGTGGCAGCGTTTCAATCAAAACGCTGCCACTTTTTTATGGGCGAACATAATTCGACCTAAATTCTTCATCTCAGCTTCATAGACATATCGTGCGTTTTCCTTTAGAATTAGCACGATAGCTATTATTAAGGGCAAGGGTGGGTGCAGTGCAGCAAACAGTTCTAGTGGTGGAAGATGATCCCCGTATAAACGAAGTCGTAACCGAATACATGAAGGAAGCCGGATACCTCGTGCTCTCGCTGACCGACGGCGAGGAGGCACTGAGTGTCATCTCAGAGGAGGCACTGAGTGTCATCTCAAAAGACCATAGAATCGATTTGTTTGTGCTGGACATAATGCTGCCCGGTATAAGCGGGCTAAAGCTGCTCCAGGCTGTTAGACAAAGCGAGCAGCATAAGGACACTCCGGTAATCATGTTAACAGCTTTGGGTGATGAGCAAACACAACTGCTCAGTTTTGACGCGCTGGCCGACGATTATGTCACCAAGCCCTTTTCCCCAAAGATACTTGTCAAGCGCGCACAAGCTCTGCTTCGGCGTCATGGCAGAGAAAAAACCCTTGTGCATGGTGACATAGTCCTAAGCTATGAAAGTTACGAGGTCGCCCAGGGGGGGCAACCGATAAAGTTGACCCGCCGTGAATTTGAGATGTTGGGCGCTTTTATGGCAAGTGCCGGTAAAGTGCTCACCCGCCAGCAGCTCTTGGACCAAGCCTGGGGGTACGATTATTTCGGGGACGACCGCATAGTTGATGTTCACATAAAAAACTTGCGGCGCAAACTGTCAGGAGAAGTGATTCACACTATTAAAGGCGTCGGCTACAAGTTTGGGGGGAAGTGATAATATGCTGCTCGGCAAAGGTATTGTGCGCAAGACATTTTTGTTCGCCTCGCTGCTTATAACGCTTGTCACTTTTATTTCATTTTCCATACTCTACTTTGCCATGCCTGGGTACTATCTCCGCCAAAAGGAGCGCACATTCCAGCGCAACCTTTATTCCCTCGCCACGCAGTTGCACAGCGCAGGCTCACACGATGTGTACGCCGAGATGCTGTTCGCGTTTTCGCTGGAGAACAACGCCGTGGTCTTTTCTTTTGATGAAGCCGGCGCTTTACTGCCTGCGGTGTCCACCCCGTTTCTGGGTATGACCGAAAGGCACGGAACACTCTTCGTCACAACTGGAGAGACACAACCTGTGCTAGACCAGAGAGTTTCCATAATTGTAGGCGACTCACATCAAGGCACTGTGCAAATACGAAGGCCACAGCAAGAGCAGGCGGTAGCTCTGCGTAGCTTCAACCCTGTAACTACCGGCGACGTACTCACGCTAAGCGCACAGGTCGACACCCCTATGGCCGGGTATATTATGGCCACCACCACCCTGCAGCCGGTCGACGAGGCCCGCGGCGTTATGCTCTCGCTGCTCCCGCACGTGTTTTTTAGTGCCATAGCTATCGGCCTTTTTTTCGCGTGGGTTTATGCGCGCCAGATTTCCAAGCCAATACTTAGGATTTCAGGCGCAACGCAAAAAATGCAGCTAATGGAACCGGACGCCCGCTCCAGTGTGCGCAGCGGCGACGAGCTTGGCCTGCTCTCTCAAAATCTCGACAGTCTGTATAGCAGCTTGCTCAAAAACATCGAGGCGCTAAAATTCGAGAAGGACAACGCCACTGCCCTTGAACGCTCCAAAACCGAGATGCTGCAAAGTGCCTCCCATGAGCTCAAGACCCCCATAGCCGCGCTGAACGGTATGCTCGAGGGTATGGCAGACAACGTCGGCGCGTACAAAGACAGAGAAAAATACTTGGCGCAGTGCATAGACGAAACTCGCAAGCTCTCCTTGCTCGTGGAGGAGATACTCAACGCCTCCAAAAGCGATACCATAGAGGATGTGCTTCAAATTTGCGACGTTTCGCTGGATGAACTAATAGGCGACTTGCTGGATGAGTACAGCGTCCAAGTCCGCGAAAACAGCCTAAGCGTAAGGTGTGTCATGCCCCCGATAACGCTATCAACCGATGAGGCTGTGCTCTACCGCGCGCTGTCAAACATAATATCCAATGCGGTGCGCTACACGCCAAGCGGCGGCGAAATCCGTGTAAGCGTGGCCGACAACCGCCTAATAATAGAAAATCAGTGTGACCGGGTACCCGAGGATGAGGTTGCAAAATTTTTCGAGCCCTTCTACACCCGCAGCCAGAGCCGGGACAAAACGCAGAGCGGCACAGGGCTCGGCCTCTATATCGTTAAGCGCAGCCTTGAGCGCTTGGGTATGAGCTGTTATGCCGAAAGCAGCGAGCTGGGGCTAAGGACCGCAATAAATCTACACACGGGATACACGGGCACTACACACTAACTTCACATTGGAATTGTAAAATACCTCCGAGATCAAAATCTTGGAGGTATTTTACTGTGAAAAAGTTCATCGCGATTTTAATGTCGGTAGTTATAGTGTTCTCGTTGGCGGCGTGTGGCGCGTCCCCGGGAGCGGGCAATCAAAATGACTCCCCGCCACCGGAAATATCCTCGGATGACGTAATAGTCGGCGAGATTACCGTATCGGCTTTCGATAGCATATTTGCCCAAAGTTTCCTGGAAGAGGCCGCCGCCCGCTTTGAAGATATGCACCCGGGCACCACAATACATATCGAAACTTTTTCCGCAATGCCCGAGGTGCGCAGGGCAACCGGCTCGGGCGGCGGCGAGGTTATGGTGAGCATGTTAGAGGACGATCCCCAAGCGCGCACTGACTACATAAACCGCATAAGTGCCCAGCTTATGAGCGGCGGCGGCCCAGATATACTTGCAATGGACGTGCTGCCGATTTACCAGTTTGTCCGCAGCGGAATGCTCAAAGACCTCTCGGCGTACATGGACGCCGACCCAGACTTTGACCGAGCCGACTTTCGAACCAACATCTTTGACGCCACACAGGTTGACGGCAGGCTGTGGTTTGTCCCGCTCGATTACAGTTTTGAGTTTTACAATTTCGACAGCACCCTTGTTCCCGCCGGGCAGGCGTCGGCTTTTGGCCCCGGCAGCGCCGTTTCCACCCAGCAACTGCTGGATATAGGTTCACCTTTGCATGGCGGCTCGGAAATGCTGTTCGACCAGCCTGAATTCGTTGCGTTTGGCGGGCCGGGAGGGCGCAGAGGCGGGATGTTCCGCACGTTGCTGCGCGAAGACTTTTCAAGTTTTGTTAACCTCGAAAACCGTACCGCCCACTTCGACGACGGCCGCTTCGCCGCGCTGCTCACCTCGCTGCGGGAGCAGGCCGAGCGCGGGTATTTTCCGGCGGCAATCGGCGGCGAGATGCCTGACATAAACGAGATGATGCGCATCCGGCAAGAGCAGCCCAACGAGCGGGTGTTTTACAAAGGCAACAGCTCCTCTATGCTGATGATGGATTTCGCGAGAGGGCTGACCGAGGGCGGACTGATGATGTTCGGCAGCGCTATGGGCACCATTACCGACGACGATATGATAGCGGGTATTGCCGCCAACACAGACGGAAGCGTTCCCTTTACCTTTACCCAGGGTTACGCCATCAACTCGAACTCGCAAAACCCCCGCCTTGCCTGGGAGTTCATAAAGTTCCTGCTAAGCCACGAGATGCAGACTTCTCCCGGTATGTTCGGAGTTTCAAGGCCGGTGCGCCTGTCCGCCACTCAGCCCCGGGCCGAGATGTTCTTTTCCAACATAACGCACGGCAGATTTGGTATGGAGCAAACCGAGCCTTTGACCGGAGAGGCGCGCCAGGCTATGTACGCCTATCTGGAAACCGCAGAGCTCATGGTCGCCCAAATCAACAGCTTTAATTTCCGTGACGCCGTGATTGACGACATAATCAACGCTGAGGTTGCTCTTTTCTTCGACGGCTCAAAAACAGCGAACGAAGTCGCGGCTTCATTGCAAAGCAGGGTGCAGCTAATTCTAAGCGAATAGGAGCGAGACCCATGTATCGCCTTGCGGATGTTAAACAGGCCCTCACCAACAAGACGCCCCCTGCGGCTTTCCGCCCAACGATGGGCCGTAAAGGTTGGGCAACAGGAATGCCGTTCCTGCTGCCCGGCCTAATCGGGTTTGCGCTCTTTTTTATCTGGCCGTTTGGCATCTCGGTAGGGTATGCTTTTTTGGACAGACCGGTCGGCGGCTCGTTTGTGGGGTTTGCGAACTTTGCTGACCTGCTCACCAACCGGGCTTATCTGCTGGGCCTTACCAACACCTTGCGGTTTATCGGCATCTCAGTGCCGATAAACCTTGCACTCTCGCTGGGCGTTGCCATGCTGATAAACAAACTGCCTCGACACAAGGAGCTAATCTCGCTCTTCTTCCTCATACCACTGGTGATTCCGTCAGGGTCGATGGTCTCCTTTTGGCACAGTCTATTTGCTCTGGATGGCGCGCTCAACGGTTTTTTGCACGGCTTTGGCATCGAGCGGATAAACTGGCTAAACTCAGACCTTGCCATGTTTGTAATGGTGCTTATCTTCGTTTGGAAGAACCTCGGATACAACATGATACTCTACCTTGCCGGGCTTTCCAGCGTCCCGCGCGACTGCTACGAAGCCGCCTGGGTAGACGGTGCAAAGCCTTGGCAAACTTTCCGGCACATCACGCTCCCTCACCTTATGCCAACAACTGTGCTGGCGCTCATCATGTCGATCATCAACTCGTTTAAGGTGTTCCGGGAGATATTCCTCATCACCGGCGCCTATCCTCATCCAAGCATTTACACCCTGCAGCACTTCATGAACAACATGTTTGCCTCGCTCAACTATCCGCGGCTGACCACAGCCACGACAATACTTGTGGCGGGTATCGCGATTTTCACCCAAGTGCTTCTCCGGTTTGAAAGGAAGATTTCAGCATGAGCGGACACAGGGCACTAAAAGAAAAGCTACTGCTGCCGCTTATGGTCTGCCTTGGGCTGATTATGCTTTTCCCGCTAATTGTCACATTCACGAACTCGTTTATGAGCGAGGCGGAAATCGCGCTGCGCTACACCTCCCGCCTGACCACTTTCGACATTGCAGATGGCATCACCAGGCGGTTTATCGATATGGGCCTCATCCCACAGCGTGTAACAACCGAGCAGTATGCGGAAGTGCTTATAAACCAGCCCTCGTTTATGGTGTTGATGACAAACTCAATGCGGCTCACCCTGCCCGTGGTTGCCGGCAGCCTGGTTATCTCTGCGCTCACAGCATACGGATTTACAATCTGGCGGTTCCGATTTAAAGAAGCCGTCTTCGCGGTCTATATAGTCGTAATGCTCATGCCGCTACAGGCAGTGCTGGTACCTAACTTTATCATAGCCGACATGATGGGCATCCGCGAGAGCCACCTAGCGATTATTCTGCCTGGTATCTTCTCGCCATTTGGGGTATTTCTCATGCGGCAGAGCATGAAGGTGATTCCCTCGGCATATTTCGAGGCGGCAAGGATAGATGGCGCAAGCGAGTGGTATATCTTTTCGCGCGTGGTTATGCCACAGCTCAAGTCAACCATAGCGGCTCTGACCATGCTCACCTTTATAGAGTACTGGAACATTGTAGAGCAGGCAATTATTTTTATTACTGATTACAGGCAGGAGCCACTCTCGGTTTATCTTTCCCGCATTGCGGCGGGGCGGATGGGGCTTGTGTTTGCAGCCTCGTGTATCTATATGTTTTTGCCGCTGTGGTTTTTGATGGTCGGGCAAAAGGATCTTAAAAAAGGCATCGAACTCTCGGGGGTGAAGTAGCAATGGATAACGAGCAATTGGCAATCAACCATAAGGATACGTCTCTGCCCGAGCGGCAAGATAAGCTATCGTACCACAAAACCCGAAGGACTATGCCTAAACTGAACGTAAAAAAGGTCGGCGCAATTTTTCTCGCGCTGATAGTGCTGCTAATATTTTTCTCGCGGACTATATACGAGCACAACTTGCCAAGGGTGACCGCTGTAAGGCCACAGGTCGGCAGGCTCTCCAAGCTGGAGGTCTCGCGCGGGGTGGCCGCACACGCGGAGGTCGAGAATATCTTTGCGGCGGTGACAGGCATTGTTGAGGAAGTGCTCGTTAGAGAAGGCGAGGCAGCCCAAGAAGGGCAAGAGCTCCTCCACTTGAGCTTCGATAGAGCCGACGCCGAGCGCAGACTTGCCGACCTGCAAAACTCCCGGGGCAGGATAAATAACGATATACAAAACCTAAATCTGCAAATAGAGCGGCTAAACCGCCAAATCGCGGACTTGACAAATGAGAGCTATGTGGAAGAATACGTATCCCGCCACCAATTGGACACTTTGGCGGTGGATATCCGCATGGCACGGGCTGAGCTGGACTTTGCGCGGGACGTTTACAACGACGCCAGGGACAACCGCAGCCGCTACGACGAAAGCCACGAAGCGTACAGACGAGCGCGGCTGGATATGGACAGGGCACAGGCAAGGCTGCAAAGCCTGCAACTCCAGCAGCAGGAAGCGGAAAGAAGCTTCGAAAGGCAGCAGGAACGTGAGCGTGAATCGGTAACCGAGCGCGAACAAAGTCGCCAGACCCGCCTCGCCGATCTTCAGGGGGAGGTCGCATCACTGCAAAATACCGTGCGCTCGCGAGGCCTAGACCTTGAGGGAATATCACTGCAGGAGGAGCCTTACCGCAGGGCACTCGAAGATTTCGAGACCTTTGCAGTTATCACCGCTCCAACATCCGGGACAGTGCTTTCGATGAATGTCGTAAGCGGCGAACTTGTCCGAGAAAACCAACTCATGGCCTCGGTTGGAGTAACGGGAGAATTTGTGGTGGAGTGCATTGTCTCGCTGGACAACAACTTTGTCATACCCGGGGACCTGGCCGAGCTCAGCAATATGTCGCACCGGCTTACCGGCACAGTGCTGAACGTCACCCCAGCAGCGCACGGCAAAATAGTGCAGGTTGGGTTTACCTCCGACCAGGTCACTCCCGGCGAAACATTCGACGTCACCTTCCGAAAAGACAGTGAGACCACCTTTACGTTGGTGCCCAACGGCGCGCTTCGCCAAGACAACGACGGCTTCTTTGTCAACCAGGTAAGGCGCCGGGACGGCATAATGGGAACGGAGTACTATCTCACACGGGTGCCGGTATTCATCGGTGATAGCGACAACAGTAATACCGCCATTGTCCAGGGCATAACCTTCTTCGAGCCGATAGCGCATATCAGCAGCAGGTCGGTTTCCCCCGGAGATGTCATATTCCTTGAAAACGAGGCTGATTTTTTTGAAAGCTAAGGCGCGTGTATTGCTCATGTCTATAGCTGCGATATTATTGGCTACATTGTTTGCTCTCTCATTTCTAGCTGAGAGGGCAGGCCACAGCGGTCTCATGTTGGTTATACCAACCAGCGGAGCCATCGGCCAAATTGCCCTCACCACGGCAGAGAGGCTGCGCGACGAGGGCCTGTTGCTCACCTATGAGATATCCAGTCACGCTGCGGTGGAAGCTCTTAATTCTCGACACTCGGCGATATTGATCGGAACCAACAGCACGTACTTGGATATAACCGGCCACCGCCTGATTTCCGGCGGATTTTTCACTCAATCCGCATGGGATGGGCAAAGTAGAGTTGCCACTCTAAACGAAAGCGCCGCCTTCGCTATCTTTGGCGGCACAAATATTGATGGGCTCACTATAAGCATTGGCGGCCAACCATGGACAGTCGTCGGGGTAATCGATGACGGACAGAAGGATAATCTGAATATATACGTTCCCAGCTCGGTCGGGGGCGGGGACATCCGCTCGTTTATGATACTTATGCCAGACGGGTCCGGTCATGCATATGTAGTAAACACTCTGGGCGGCTTTGGTATCCGCGAGGGCGAGTATGACTTTATAAACCTTTCCAGAGTGGCCGGTGTCGCCGGAGAAAGATTTTCAGTAGCATGGAAAATTGCAGCTTGTCTCGCAACCATACTGCTTGGGGCAAAAGTGACTTCTTTTGTGAGGAAGATATATCTTGCCTGTAAGCAGGAGCTCGTCCAGTATTACCCGCGCGAACTGCTAGCCCGGAGGAGAGCGGATATAGCCAAAGCCGGTGTAGCATTGGCACTTTTAGCTGGCGGCATAGCGGCCGCGCTGAATTTATCACTGCAGGTGCTGGCGACTACCCTTAGGTGGCAGGAGATTTCTCTGCCTGTGTGGTATCCCAGCGCGGACTTCGCGTATAAGCTTGCATGGCTGCGTGATTTTCACACAGTTGGAACTTGGGTGTTTAGCGCGTATCTTCTAACCACCTTCGCAGTGGCCACAGGACATATAATCACCGCCTGGGGGAAGAGCTCCGGATAAAAATCACCTGGCTATAAAGCGCCACTGACGCATCTTATCCTCTTCGCTAGCGTAATTAATCCCCACACGCGGAGTAGTAGTATACGAGGGCTGCACGCCACCTTCCAGCCAAAGCGCATTAGAGTTAATCAAATCTTCTTTATTCAGGCTCATATCAATCTGCAAAGCCTTGGTTAAGCGACCTGGGCCTGATATACCCTCTACCCCACGAATCAGCACACATTCCGGTTCATTAATACCCGCCACAACAATATTCAGCAAGTGGTGAATACCATAACACAAATAGACATAGGCGGTTCCTCCAACACCGTACATAACGTCTGTGCGTGGTGTCCTGCCCCGGTGCGCGTGGCAGGCGGTATCATTTTCGCCGGCGTAAGCCTCTGTTTCAGCTATTGAAAACCTCATAATATCGTTGCCGACTCTGCGGCAAAGTACCTTGCCCAGCAAAAGCGGCGCAAGATAAACAGCGGGGCGTTTGTAAAAATCTAAAGGCAAACGCATTTGCAGTGTCCTTTCTGTAATTATTCAGAATCTCCCGGATTTAGTGGGTTAAAATTAAAACACCAGCAAATCGCAAGTTTATTGGCGTTGGTTTTTGGTGGCTGAAACGTATTGCTTCCATTGGCAGGAGGCACAACACGCTAGACTTTGCTACGCAAAATCCGTGTGGCAGAGGCAAGCCTCTGTATCCCAAAGTGGCTACGCCGCTTCAAACATACCCACGGTCGTTTACAGCAATTCAAACGGCTGTAAACAGGAGTGCCATCAATATTATCAAAGCAGCGGCTAATATTTCTCATTATGCCGTTGACGGGCGATTGCCTTTTGTGTAAAAACGGCTGATTCCTTGTGCAGTTTGACGGCGATTTTCTACTTCAAATAATGTTCAGAAAATATATCTAATGCAAGTAATATCGTATGGTTAATCTCGAACCTAAACCACTTGGCGGAGACTGTAACACCTCATCGTCATCTAGCTTACATGCTTTCATAGCGGAACAAACCATCGCAGTTTTTTGGTAATTGCCTTCGACGTTTTCCCTAATAATGTCTCCTGCAACAATGTCCAAATATTCCGCACCCTTAGTTTTTGCTTCGTCCAACATGGAGCGTATAATTGCTTTGATTTCGCCAGTTTGATTTAATTGCTCAATAGAAAATCCAAGTCGCTTGGCCATATCAATGAAAACATCAATGCTCCCTGCGTCCCACTGTGTAGATACTGCAATTTCGCAACCCGAAAGAGCAATTGGTTCGTTGATGAAATGTCTTTTGTGCTTTGTGCGCTCATAAATTTCTTCCGCCTTGGAAAGAGGTGCTATTATGTTAAGAGTAGGATGATGGAAGGCTTGTAATAAATCTTCCATAGATATACTAGGATTACTCGCGACATAGCTCTGTATAACAGCCAAAACCAAACGATTTTTTATGTATACTTGTCCATTGAATTTATACTTAGTATAATCACGATTGGAAGCTTTACTGACCGCCTGTAAACTTTCATGTATACGGTCACGTTCCTCTTGCTCTAACTCTGGATTATCTGCTAAAGCGTTGAGCGCAGCAGTTAATAAATCTTTGTTATTTCCCCAAAAGTTTAAGAGCAATTCCCTTTCGCGTGAGCTGACTGCCATAATCACTTCACCTCCATCGAAATCGTCAAATTGTAAGGATGGCTGACTAAGTGTTCGTAGGTATTCTTCAATAAATACCCTTGCATCTTGTGGCGTACATTCCGATAAACACGGCTCTAAAACATAGTCAACAAGATATTGATAGTTTAAACCAATGAACTGTTTACAGTCGCACGTTGGAGATGCTAACATCTCAAAATCGCTGTTGGAAATAGGAGATAAAAATAAGTAAACCGATTCTCCGTCAAGGTTTTCACCATATGTATAGTAACGATTTGTTTGTTCCTTACCCTCTTTAGACTTAACTTTGTTTTCAAGTATAATGTTTATAGTCTTGATTACTTGCTCGCTGCTAAAGTCAAAAGAGAGAAATAAATCTAGCCGGTCATTGGCAGAGGTTGCATGTTCTCGCTCACATATGATGTGTTCAAGTGTATATCCACCACAAACGATAATATCTTCGATGCCTTCTGGAAATTGTAACTGCTCGTTTTCGGCTTGCAACTTGTTTTTAACAAGCACTAAAAGTTCCAACAAGCGCCTAAGAGCAAAATCGTTAAGCTCATGGCTCTCCGTTGGGGAAAGCAACCAATGTAAAAAATAACTATGTATATTCTCTTTTCTGGAGATTCCCAAAATATTAAAAAAGGATTTTTTCTTGTAATATCGGCTTAGTTGCTTAAACTCGTTACTGTTATTCAAGTTTATAATTTGTTCGTGCAAGCGATGCAGATTATCGTCCACTGAAAATCTCCTTTCGCTATGTAAATTCGCTAATTTTCATCTTTATATACTCAGTATAGCACATTATGGATAGCTTCTCAATGCCCACGCCAAAGCCTATTTAAGCGGAAGAACAAATGCGAACGCCTCCCCGACAAAGAAAAATCGGGTAGAGTTCGCATTTGTTCCATTTGGCGGAGAGAGAGGGATTCGAACCCTCGGTAGGGTATTAGCCTACACACGATTTCCAGTCGTGCGCCTTAGACCAGCTCAGCCATCTCTCCGTATGCTAATTAATTTAACTCAAACTGGCAAGCCTGGCGAATACGCAACAAACATATTATATCAGCAAAAATGCGATTGTCAAGATATGAGAGCACAGTTAACTGTACCGGCCATATGCAAATAGGTTTACTCCATATAAACTCTTACACAATTTAGGGGTTGCAGGGTGCCTGCGGGATTGAACTTTACCGATATTTCTGTTAAGCTACTGTTAGACATAAATGGATTGCTCTTGCCCATAAGTAATGCCCCCAATATATTGGCAAAAAAGCCGGGATAAAACGGGAAAGCCCGTTGCCCAGGCCTTTTATTTGCAAGTACGATTTTTATTAGCGGAGGGCTAGTTATCAAGTGGAAAACAGCTACAGATTTTTTCGGAACAATTCATGCAAATACTTTCCATGTCATCAGTTGCCGCAGGAAGTGGAGTTTAACTGCCTGTTCTGTTACTGCCCGCTATATGCCCTGGGTGAAGATTGCGAAGGCCTCTTCACCCATACTGACGATGGATTAAAATGTTGCGCTCAGTGCCACCTGCCGCACCTGCCGGATTACTACGATACAATTATAAACAAGCTGGGAGAATTAGCCTGTCCGCCGGATGCCAAGCCACAAGAGCCCTACAAGACCTAGGAACACCGGCCAACCTACCCTGCGAATTTTTTCTTCAGTCGCAATTTGTCGCTTATCATAGCGATAAATTCTGAGTTTGTGGGCTTGCCCCTACCGTTATGGATAGTATATCCAAAGTAAGAGTTGAGCACGTCAACATCCCCTCTATCCCAGGCGACCTCAATTGCGTGGCGGATAGCCCGCTCAACCCGCGATGGGGTGGTCTTGCCTTTTTTGGCGACAGTTGGGTAGAGACGCTTGGTAACCGAGTTTATTATGTCCGCGTCTTCTGTAGCCAAAATAATCGATTCCCGCAAATAATGGTATCCCTTTATGTGGGCAGGCACGCCGATTTGATGTATGATATCGGTTACCAAAAGCTCTAAGTCAAAAGCAGGTTTGCCGCCCCTTGAGGGACCGGCTTGCTGGTTCGCCGAGGCAAATTGTAACACCCGCTCAACAACCATTTCGGTGTCCACCGGTTTAAGGAAACAATATACGGCGCCCCCTGCGGTAAGCTGCTTTTCCAACATGGCATTGGCCGAGTTAGAAATAGTCATGAACAAAGGCATCTTGATATCCGGGTTGGCCCGCACCGCCTCCAGGATCTCAAGCGCGCCCCGCCCCGGCATAAAGACATCCATAAGAACAACGTCTGGTTGGTGCCGCTCAATCATAGCTAGCACCTCATTGCCGTCAAACGGGGCGCTAATAGTATCACAATCGCGCAACGAAAACGCGGCGGTGCATTTAGAGAAGAATTCCGTGGAGTCGCCCGAAATTAGCACGTTTAGCTTGGATGTCATTATTATTCTCCTTTGCATTCAGAATTACGCCCTGACTTGATATATATTACCATATTCTGGAAAATGCTGCAACCCCTTGTCTGATAATCTTGCTTATAAATATAATACCAAAAATTTGTATATATTGTAAAGTATTTTATGCCACCAATCGACGATTTTCGATAATTTTCAGCTGTCTGTCCATATTTTCTGCGAAAATACCGTACCCTCTTGCGGGGTCGTTCACGAAAACGTGAGTAATTGCTCCCACAAGCTTTCCGTTTTGTATAATTGGAGAGCCGCTCATACCCTGCACTATGCCACCGGTTGCCGCTATAAGCCGCTCGTCATCTACTCTTATCACCATATTTTTAGTGGGTGAAATGTCGGAATGGTTCACCTTTTCGATAGTTATATCGAACGCCTGGGGCTTGTTGCCGGAAATGGTTGAAAGTATGGTCGCCGGACCGGGCTGCGCTTCCTGTTTGCGGGCCATGGGTATTGGATCGTGAGATAGAAAAGAGGCGGTGAGCTCGCCGAATAGGCCTGCCTGGCTGTTTAGGCTTAGCTCTCCCAAAGGCGAGTGAGAAAGAAAGCTGCCCTTGAGCTCACCCGGCCGGCCGCTCTGCCCGGCGTTTACCCCAGAGATGTTGACGTCCACGATTTTGCCGTGGCCCAGGGGCATAATTGCGCCGGTGTCAATATCGCAGACCGCGTGTCCAAGCCCGGCGAACATTCCGCTTTCCGGGTCGAAGTAAGTCATGGTTCCAATTCCCGCAGAAGAATCCCGCACCCAGATGCCGGCTTTATAGGCGTCGTCAAATTCAGATAGGGCGGGCGACACCTCCAGCTCCAATTCCTCGCCGCCGCGCAGGAGAGTAAAGGCCAGCGCCTCTCCCTGGCTGTCGGATACCATCATTCGCACATCGCAACCTCGCTCCAGCTCCTGCCCGTCAATGTGGGTGAGAATGTCCCCCACCTTGATGCCGGCCTCCTTGGCGGGATTTACCAGAGTGCTTCCCTGCTGTACGTCGGTCATCCCAACCACCAGAATACCCTGGGTGTGCAAAGTAATGCCGAAGGGATTGCCACCAGGCACGACCATTCTGGATTCACCTTGCGAAATTACAGCCTGGGCCGGCTGTTCACGAAGGTAGACGTTGAGCCCAAATGTGTTGCCGTGCGTATCCGCTATCTTGGGCAGAAGGTTGCTGGTCTCAGCTAAGGTCAGGGAAAACCGCTGATTGACAATGAACTTTTCACCCTGGCCAAGACTTATGTCATCGGGTATGATATGCTGTATATATAATATAGTGGCAAAGAACAGGCAAGCGCACGCCGCCGCCAGCCCGGCTGTAGCCTTAATTAATCTCTTCATGGTAAGTGGTCTCCATATTCCTAATTTATATTAAAACGCATTGAAAGCGTCAGACTTTCGCCATATTAAATTGCCTTGACCAGGCGTGGTTTATTGCAGTAAAATAGTGAGCGGATAACTGTTAGTTTCATCTATTGTCACTTGTAGACAATTTTGAATATCTTTCCATTGTTTGCGCTTTTAATGCGCACAAAGCTCTGTATGCCCAGCATAAAACACAGTGCCTGCACGACAAACGCGTCTAAATTTTAACTCTCTGTTCGAGAAAGATTCTCAGGCCTGGCAAAAAAAAAGTTGCAGCAGCGGTGCTTTTCGCCTGGCTGCCCAGGCTATAGAAGTTAGGGGAAGTTTAGGTGAAGGTGGCAATAATTGGTTCGCGTGGGATAAGAAGTTATGATGCGGTGTCTATTCTCCAGTATCTGCCGGTCGAGACCAGAGCCATAATAAGCGGAGGAGCCGGTGGCATAGACACGTGGGCCCAGGAGTTTGCTAGCCGGCATGGTTTTGAGTTTGTCGAGGTTTTGCCGGATTACCAAAAATACGGGAAGAAGGCGCCGACAGTCCGCAACCGGCAGCTTGTCCGGCAGGCGGACTGTGTGCTGGCTATCTGGGATTACAAGTCCCGTGGGACCGCACATGCCATTGTTTGCTGCATAGAAGAAGGCGTGCCCGTGCGGATACTGGGATCGGCGGTTAATCCCGGTTGACGGCACAGCTAACATGTACTAGAATATGTTGGGGCTTGCCCGTCTGATGTGGGCGGGCCTAGCAAGACAACTCCGAAAAGGCGGGATAAATAAAATATGCTAACCTTAGTGCTCAACGCGGGCAGCACCTCAATGAAGTTTAAGCTTTACGGTATGGGCAACGGCGAGCAAGTGCTGGCACAGGGAAACTGCCAGCGGCTGGGTCTGAAAAATAGCACGGTCAAGTTTGTCGGTCCGTATGGGGAAACTCGTATGATTACTACCGACCTGGGCGACCACCTAGAGGCAATGGATCTGACCTTGCGCCTGCTAAGCGAGGGCGAAGGTGCGCCGCTGGGCAATGTGAAAGATTTAGGCGCTATAGGGCACAGGATTGCCATGGGCGGCCCGGACGCTACGAAATCTAAATTGATTGATGAGGATGTCATCTCGGCTATTGAGCAGTACGCCTACATAACTCCCCTGCACAGCCCGCCTCAGGTAGCAGCGATAAGGGCGTGTCAAAAGCTGCTGGGCGGCAGTTTCCCGCAGGTGGCGGGATTTGACACCGCTTTCCACCAAACAATTCCCAAGGAAGTCTATTTCTGCCCGATCCCATACGAGTATTACGAAAAATATGGGGTGCGCCGGCTGGGTTTTCATGGGCTCTCCCACCAGTACATTGCTGGACGATATTTCCAACTTACCCATAAGGACACTAAAGGCTCCCGAGTGGTAACCTGCCATCTCGGCGGCGGCTCATCTTTGAGCGCTATTAGGGATGGGAAGTCGATAGACAACACCCTAGGTTTTGGCACCGGCCAGGGGCTGATGTGTGGTACCCGGGCGGGTACCTTTGACCATACGGCCATTGCACACCTTATGCGGGTGACCGGCAAAAGCTTTGATGAAATTGAGGACGACCTCCAAACACGCTCGGGCTTTCTGGGAGTATCCGGAGTTTCGAGCGACGTAGGGGACGTTGAGCAAAGCGCGCACGCCGGCAATGAACGGTCGCAGCTGGCCCTTGATATGTTTACCTGCCAGATAAAAAAATATATCGGCGCGTACACATTTTTGATGGGCGGGCTGGACGCAGTTCTATTTGCCGGCGGTATCGGCGAGAACTCGGAGTATGTCCGCCGCCGGGTTTGCCAGGGCCTGGAAAGCATAGGCATCCTGCTGGACGAGCGGCTTAACTCAGAGTACAACCACAAAGAGGGCCGGATAAGCCAGGTCGGCTCCCCGGTCGATTTGTGGGTGATTCCCACCAACGAAGAACTTGTCATAGCCCGGGACACTTTTGGTGTTGTCCAAAGGCTGGGAATGTGATACAATGTTAACAAGGGCCAGTTGATACAGTCATTCAACTTGAAAAAGGCTCTTTGCTGTGAACTAAAAAGGAGAAGCAATGTTTGACGCCCTCAGCCGCACGGTGGCGATAGTTGGCCACTATGGCAGCGGCAAAACCAACTTATCTCTCAACTTGGCCCTTGCTCTCAAGGGGCAGGGCAGGCGGGTGGCAATCGCTGACCTGGACGTACTTAACCCATACTTTGGCAGCGGAGTCTTTAAAGCGCTGGCCGAGCGAGAAGGCTTGCGGGTTATAACTTCCGCGTACGCGGGCTCAACCCTGGATATCCCCGCACTCACCGGTCGGCTGGCTGCCTGCCTCGGCGGAGAGGATACCATAGTGATCGATGCGGGCGGCGACGGAGACGGTTCTCTGGCCCTGGGCAGCTACGCCCCAATGATTACCCAGGGAGAGTACGATCTGCTGTTCGTTGTTAATTTTTTTCGCGCGCTTACAAAAACGGCCCGGCAGGCGGCGGATTATCTGCGAGAAATAGAGACTGCCTGCCGGCTTAAAGTTACGGCGATCGCAAACAACTCCAACCTGGGCGAGCATACAACGCCCCAGGATATATCAGCTTCAATCGAGGAAGCTGCCAAGCTTTGCCAAATCACCCAAAAACCCCTGCTGTTCACCAGCATGAGGGACGACATAGCCCGACAGTTTGTGCGACCGGACAATGGTATCTTTCCCGTTAAGGTCTACCCAAAAACCCCATGGGAGTGAAAAAGAATGGCAAACCGCGTGACTATTGACGAAAGTCTTTGCAAAGGCTGCAGCCTCTGCGTTGTTACCTGTCCCAAAAAAATTATGATGCTAAACCGGGAAAAGCTGAACCCCAAGGGCTATAACCCGTCGGTGGTTACCGATATTGGTGCGTGTACAGCCTGTGCCATGTGCGCGATAATCTGCCCGGATAGCGCTATCAAAGTAGAAAAGGAGTGAGCGTAAACCCATGCAGCGACTGCTTATGAAGGGCAACGAGGCCATTGCAGAGGCCGCCATAAAAGCTGGGTGCCGCCACTTTTTTGGCTACCCGATAACCCCACAAAACGAAGTCTGCGCCTACATGTCAAGACGGATGCCCCAGGTGGAAGGTGTCTTCCTGCAAGCGGAATCGGAGATAGCGGCTATCAGCATGGTGCTGGGCGCAAGTGCCGCCGGCGCCCGGGCGATGACCTCGTCTTCTTCCCCAGGTATTTCCCTTAAAACTGAGGGGCTTTCTTACATAGCCGGGAGCGATTTGCCCGCGCTTATCGTGAACGTTCAGCGGGGCGGGCCGGGTCTGGGCACTATACAACCCGCTCAGTCCGACTACAACCAGGCCACAAAAGCCCCCGGCCACGGGGACTTGCGCCTGCTCGTCTTCGCGCCGTCAACCGTGCAAGAGATGGTGGACTGCGTATTTGAAACATTCGACCTGACCGAAAAATACCGTATGCCCGGTATGCTCCTCTGCGACGGACTGTTGGGGCAGATGATGGAGCCGGTCATTTTCCCGGAGGTGGAGGTTACCCCCTCCGAAAAGCCCTGGGCTCTCACCGGCCACGGGGACAAGCGCCAGCCAAACATAATCACTTCCCTCAATCTTGACCCGGAACTTTCCCAGAGCGCAAACCTTGCTCGCTTTGAGCGGTATGCCGAAATCGAAAAGACCCAGGCAAGAGCCGAAAGTTTGATGACCGAGGACGCCGACATAGTGGTTGTAGCCTACGGCGCTTGCGCGAGAATCGCGCGCAGCGCGGTGAGCGCCGCACGCGCCGAGGGGATAAAAGCCGGTATGCTGCGGCCAATAACTGTCTGGCCATTCCCCACACAGCAGATTTTGGCGGCCGGTAAAAGCGCGAAGGCTCTGCTGGCGGTGGAGATGAGCATGGGCCAGATGGTGCATGATGTGCGCACAGCAGTCCAGTTCAAGAAGCCGGTGCACTTTTTTGGCCGCACAGGCGGAGTTGTGCCCACTCCAAACGAAGTGCTTGAGCAGCTTAAAATTATTGACGGGGGGCTAAAGGCGTGAAGGTAATATATGAAAAGTCCCCAATGCTCAAAGACGCGCCCCTCAGTTATTGCCCCGGGTGTACCCACGGCATTATCCACAAGCTGGTGGCGGAGAGCATCCACGAGCTGGGCGCTGGTGGCCGGGCTATAGGAGTATCGCCGGTTGGGTGCGCGGTTTTGGCCTACAACTTCTTTAACTGCGATATGGTTCAGGCCCCACATGGGCGGGCCCCCGCCTTGGCCACCGGGATGGCTAGGGTTCACCCCGGCCATGTTATCTTCACATACCAAGGGGACGGCGACCTTGCCGCTATAGGCACCGCCGAGACCATACACGCCGCCTGCCGTGGAGAGAACATCGTAGTAATTTTCGTCAACAATGCTATTTACGGGATGACAGGTGGGCAGATGGCTCCCACCACAATTGCCGGACAGACAACACAGACTTCGCCTTATGGCCGGGACGTGGTCAGTGCCGGACACCCCGTTCGTGTCTGTGAGATGCTGGCCACTCAAGAGGGCACAACCTACGCCGAGCGGGTGGCGGTACACAGCGTGCCGCACATTCGCAAGGCCAAAAAAGCAATCAAAAAGGCTTTTGAGTACCAGACCCAGGGGCGGGGCTTCTCCATCGTTGAACTGCTCTCCACCTGCCCAACTAACTGGGGGCTTTCCCCGGTTGAGTCGCTGGCGTGGGTTGAGGAGAACATGATTCCCCAGTACCCATTGGGTGTCTTCAAAGACAAGTACGCAGGGGAGGTGGCTCGGTAATGACTAATTTTAGCGCTATATTCGCCGGTTTTGGCGGGCAGGGCGTGCTGTTTATGGGCAAGGTCACCGCCTATGTGGGGCTACTGCTGGGCAAAGAAGTCTCATGGATGCCCTCTTACGGCCCGGAGATGCGCGGTGGCACCGCAAACTGTAGCGTCTGCATTTCAGACACACCGATAGGCTCCCCGGTTGTCACAGAGCCGGACGCCCTGGTGGCGATGAATTTGCCATCATATGATAAGTTCCTGCACTCGGTAAAGCCGGGGGGACTGCTTATCTACGACGACAGTATGTTTAAGCCGGCAGCCAGCCGGGACGACATAAGGGCGTTTGCCTTGCCGGCCACCGCCCTGGCAAGTGAAGAGGGCCTGGGCGGCATTGCCAACATGATTATGCTTGGGAGAACGTTAAAGGAGGCCGGTCTTGCGGGCCTTGAGATAATCGAACAGGCGATAGAAAAATCCGTGCCCAGCTCCAAGCCGGGAATGATAGAGCACAACCTGCGCGCCCTCAAGTTGGGGATGAACTAGCGGCAAAGTTGCAACATACAAACCGAGCATACCGGGCTTTGCGGTATGCTCGTGTTGGTTTAGGGGGACTGAGATGCTGAGCTTCATACTGGGAGTTGCCGGGGCAGGAAAGACAACCCTGCTACTAGAGCACTTGAAACTGGCGGCCCAGAGCGGCGGGCGAGTGGTCCTGCTTGTGCCGGAGCAATACTCATTTGAGGCTGAGTTGGCCGTGCAAAAAGTTCTGGGTCCTATGGTCGCCTTGGGGGTGGAGGTGCTGAGCTTTACCCGCCTGTGCAACAGCATTTTTCGCGAGCTGGGTGGGATATCAAACGCGAATATCACTCAGACGGGGCGCTATCTGCTGCTTTCGCTGGCGACCTCCGAGCTGCGGGAACACCTACGCGTCTACCGAAAAAACGCCGGTTCTCCCGCCTTTCTGGAGATGCTTGCAACGGCCATATCCGAGCTAAAAACTGCGGGTATATCGCCGAGCCGGCTGGAAGAAGTCGCCCGCGGGTGTGACCCAGACACCCCACTAAGCGAAAAGCTGGGCGACCTTTCGGCCATTTACGCCGCCTTTCAGGCTATGGTCGAAGAAGGCTACACCGACCCGGACGACGATCTCATCCGCGCTTGCCGGCTGCTGAGGGAGGGCAACCACCTTGCGGGGGCACAGGTTTTCGTGGACGGCTTTACCACATTTATGGCCGGAGAGTTTGAGCTGCTGTCCTTACTGATCGGACGGGCAAGGTCGGCGACTTTTGCCATCACCGCCGACGGCCTGCACGACGACCAAGAGGGTGTGGGTGTGTTCTCCCCGGCTAAGCAGGCAATGCGCCGGCTGATTCGCCTGGCCAGAGCTCAAGGGGTAGAGGTGACCACCCCGACAGTGCTGGCCGAACCTCACCGATACAAGTCCCCCGAACTTGCTCACATTTCTACGGCTTTCCACTTGCGGGAGGCGGAGGAGTTCCCCAAAAAGCCGGAGGCTATCGCGTACTACCGGGCTCCAGACCCATATCGGGAGATCCAGTGGGTGGCGGCGAGCATAGCGAGGCTTGTGCGGGAAGAGGGGCTGCGCTACCGGGATATCGCCGTGATAGCCCGGGAGACCGGCCCCTATCTCCACACGATCGAGAGCGTCTTTCTGCGTGAGGGCATACCGTTTTTCACAGATGCCCGACGGGAGGTCGAGAACATGCCGTTGGCCGGTGGGCTGCTTGCCGCCCTGGAAGCCGTACGCGGCAATCTAGATAGTCAGGCGGTGCTGGCCTACGCAAAGAATCCGCTGGCCGGTTTTGTTCTCGACGAGCTCGCCGCACTGGAAAACTACTGCTACATCTGGTCAATACGCGGTAAACTTTGGGAGGTGCCCTGGCAGAACAACCCGCGAGGGATGTCCGGCGCATTGACAGACGACAACCGCGCCGAGCTTGCGCGGCTGAACACGCTGCGGGAAGCGATTATTGCACCGCTGCTTATATTGCGTGAAGGGCTGCGAGGGTGCGACGGCAAGGGCTTCGCAACAGTTGTCTGCGATTTTCTGGAGCGCATATCCGCGGGGGAAAACCTTGCCGCTTTCGCGGACGCCATGCCCCAGGGCCAGCGGGAGACTTTCCTGGATGAAAGTGCCCAGCTCTGGGAAAGTCTTATGGAGATTCTCGATGTCTTTGCTGGGGCGCTTGGCGGGGCTGCACTGCCCGGCCACAGGTTTGTTGAGCTTCTACGTCTATCCCTCAGCTGCGCCGAAATAGCTCTGCGCCCGCAAACCCTTGACGAAGTGCTGGTAGGAAAGGCTGACCGGGTGCGGCCGGGTGCGGTAAAGGCTGTGTTTGTAATTGGCGCGGCGCAGGGTCAGTTCCCACCAGAGCAGGTGGGGCACGGAATCTTTACCGACGGGGAGCGCCAGGAGATGATTGAGCTGGGCGCGCAGATTGGGCCTCCGGCCTTTTCCCGGGCAATACTCGAGCGGCTTTATTGTTACCACGCGCTGACATTGGCCTCTAACAAACTTTTTGTTAGCCTGCCAAACATAAAGGCGGGCGGCGAGCCCTGTCATCCCTCCTGGCTGATAACCCGGCTGTTCGAGCTCTTCCCGCAGATTGAGGAAACTCGCCCCGACACGCTGGACACAGTCTACAGCATAGGCGGGGTTTGGGAGGCCTTGGCCGACATCTACAGGGAGGACAGCCCACAAACATCAACTTTGCTGCAGCTGTTGGGCGAGGACGCCAAGCCTCAGTTGGCGCGGCTTGAGGGCGCCGCCTTCAAAAATGCGCGGGGGATAGCCGACCCGCAACTTGCAAAGCAGCTGTTTGGGGAGCGGATAACCCTTTCGCCCTCGCGGGTGGAGAGGTACCACCGCTGTGCTTTCAGCTATTTTGCCCGGGACGGCCTGCGACTTCGCCGCCGGGAGCGGGTGGAGTTCAACCCCCTGGAGGCTGGCAGTGTGCTGCACCATGTACTCCAGGTGATGACCCAGCGCTATGGCAAAGCCCTCTTTCAGCTGCCCAGCCGTCAGCTGAAAGAGGAGGTGCGGCAGATAATCGAGGGTTATCTCAGCGAGCGGGTCGAGCAAATGCAGGCTCTGCCCAACCGCTTCCGCTATTTGTTTGAGCGGTTGAGCGATACCCTTGTCCGATTGTTGCGCAGACTGGGGGAAGAGTTTAGCCAGAGCGAGTACGTACCCGTAGCATTTGAACTACCTATCTCCAGTCAATTAGGTGAAGTTGAGCGGGTACGCCCACTAGAGCTACTCACCGCTGACGGAGTGCGGGTCTGTGTAGAGGGCGTGGTCGATCGGGTAGACGTAATGGAACGCGGTGAGCACCGGTATGTTCGGGTGGTAGACTACAAGTCCGGGGGCAAGCAGTTCCGGCTGGACGACGTGGTCTGCGGGCTGAACATGCAGATGCTGCTCTACCTATTTACTATCTCCGAAAACGGAGAGGGCGCGCTGGGTGGTGGGCTTCCGGCAGGGGTGCTCTACATGCCGGTGCAGGGCAAGTATGTCAGCGTCGGGCGGGAGATAGACGAGAGCAAAGTCTCCGAGCTCGCGGCACGCCAGTGGAAAATGAGCGGCCTGCTTCTAGAGGACGAGGAGAGTCTGCGCGGCATGGAAAAGGAACTTGGCGGCGTCTTCATCCCCGCCAAGTTGAGTAAGGACGGATTAGATGGTCGCGGGGCTCTGGCCGGCAAGGCCGAGATGGGCCGCCTTTCCCGCAAGGTGCGCGAGCTTATCGCCGAAATGGCAGGTTGCCTTACCCGGGGTGCACTGCCCGCCCGGCCGTTGCGCAGTGGGGACTTCGACCCCTGTGCCTACTGCGAGATGGGCTCGCTCTGCGGGTTTGAGCAGGGGGATGAGCAGGGTAGCGTGCCGGTGCTGGATAATGATAAGGTGCTGGCGATGTTGGGGGAGGAAGATGATGAGTAGGATAAGAATGGTTGTAATCATTGCGTTGGTGGTTGTTATATTACTTGCGGGGTGCTCCATAGAAGAGAGAAAAAATATTCCAGATCACGGCCATGCCCCACCGGTGGGTTTAGGTTTTGATTCTGTTAAAGAATTTCATAATTTTTTGATTTCAACAAGAGCAATTGCAAACAGCGGAATCATACTGAGGAACCTGGGTGCTTCTCAAGACCAGCGAACCGCGATTGATATATTGGAATTACACTATCTGGAGCGTCATTATATACCATCATGGCTGCCAGAAGGGTTTAGGCTACGCGGTAGCGGTATAGGTGTTAGCGCTAGTGGTGTTGGCACTAGGAATAGGGGTGTTTTCTATTTTTTTATTACAGACGACTATGATTCTAGCCATGGCGACGAACACAGAATTATGTTCTCATGGTACACAGGAGCTATAAGCGCAGAGGCTTATATGGATAACATTATTAGAATCTTTGGCCTTAGACCTGCTGATGGGGTTGGGGGCTTGTATTACTACGATTACTATACTTACAGATTTGTCCTTATGAGAGATTATCGTTGGCTCCAAGATAATTATGTGTTTAGGCTAAATATACCCTTGCGGTTTGCAGACGAATATGGCGAAGCTTTGGTAAATGAGCTGGTCATGAACTCCGCGCTGGCGGTGGAGCTTGTAGATGGTGAATATTACGTAGAGCCAACAGGTATTGAAATTGTTGCTTCGGTTTTGTTGGATATAGAGGTCGGTGGAACGCTTGAACTGACAGCAAACGTCTCGCCGGCCGACGCCACCCTTAACGCGGTAATCTGGAGTTCGAGCGACAGCAGTGTCGCAGTTGTAACTCAGGAAGGTGTTGTAACAAGGGTCGGCCAAGGGAGCGCGACCATAACCGCGAGGTCACTGGTCAACAGCGACATAAGGGCAACTTTTGAGCTGGGTGGCGGGATAACTGGCGGTTATGTTGGGGATGAAGACAATGAGTAACTGGACGGCACCCCAACAAGACGCCATAGATGCCCGCCGTGGGCCCATACTTGTCAGCGCGGCTGCCGGTAGCGGCAAAACCTCGGTGCTGGTCGAGCGTGCAGTCCGGCTGATGTTGGATGATGAAAACCCGATACCCGCCGACCGCCTGCTGATAGTCACCTTCACAAACGCGGCTGCCGGAGAGATGAAGGAGCGTATCTCCCGCCGGTTGGGCGACCTTGCCCGCCAAAACCCCGGAGACCTGTGCATTACACGCCAACAAGCCCTGATGGGCGGCGCGAGTATCGGCACTATACACTCGTTCTGCCTCGAGCTTATCCGGCAGAACTTCCAAGATCTGCCGATCTCCCAGGACTTTGTGCTGGCCGGGGAAGGGGAGCTCGAGCTGCTGCGCCAGGAGTGTGCCGGCGAGGTCATCGAGGATTTTTACGCCAGGGGAGGCGCTGATTTTCTCGCGCTGGTCGAGCTGCTCTCCACCAGCCGGGACGACGGACAGCTTACCCGCACCCTGCTGCGCCTGTACGACTTTGCCCGCTCCCACCCGTTCTACCTGGGATGGCTGGCGGAGACTGAGCAGCTTTACCACGATTCGCCGCCCATCGAGGAGACGGCGTGGGGGCGCTCACTGCTTGGCCACGCTGGGCGCACACTGGAATACTGCGCCGCCATAACCGAGGGGCTTCTAAGTGCGATAGATAGTGACGCTGCCGCCCAAAAAGCCTATGGCTCGGCCCTGGCCGGCGATCTCTTGGGCTACAGACGGTGCCTTGCCGCTCTGCAAACCGCTGGTTGGGACAGCGCGGTGGAGGCACTGGCTCAGCTCGAGTTTGCGCGTATCGGCGTCCTTAAAGACAACGAAGCGCTGAAGGCTCGGGTGAAGGTGGGGCGAGAGCGCTGCAAAAAGCTGGCCCGCGCCTTGAGTGAGAAGGCGCTAAACGCCACCAGTGCCGACTTTGCCGAGGATATGGCCGACCTGGCACCCAAGGTGAGTGCTCTCTTCGAGCTTTGCAGGGAGTTTGACGCCTGTTTTACCGACCACAAAAAGCGCAAAAAGCGACTGGATTTCTCCGACCTTGAGCACCTGGCCCTGAGCTTGCTGGCGGCCCCGGACGATAAAGGCAGCTACCTGCGCACTGAGGCGGCGGCTACCCTTGCCTGCCGGTACGGCGCCGTGCTGGTCGATGAATACCAGGACGTAAACGAAGTGCAGAGCATTATCTTCACCAGTGTCAGCGACAAGGAGCGAAACCTCTTCCTGGTGGGGGACGCCAAGCAGAGCATATACAGCTTCCGGCTGGCTACCCCGGCAATCTTTTTGGAGCGCAAGGCGGCGGCATTCCCATACCACACCGGGCAGACCCCAGCCAAAATTATCCTGGGGGAAAACTTCCGGAGCAGGCGGCAGGTCACCGGCGCGGTAAACTACCTGTTTTCCCTGTTGATGAGCGAGCAGTTAGGGGACATAGCCTACACAGGAGAAGAAGAGCTGGCCTGTGCCGCACAGTACCCCGAGCATGAAAAGGCAGCGGCCGAGTTCCTGCTGGTGGACGCCGGAGGCCAAGAGGGTGAGGGCGAGGACGCCACCGCTATTGAAGCCGACTGTGTAGCCCGCAAAATCGAGCAGATGATTGACAGCAAGTACCTGGTAAATGACCGAGAGACAGGTCGGCTCCGCCCGGCAAGGCCGGGGGATTTTTGTTTGTTGTTACGGTCGCCAAAGGGGCGGCTGCAAACTTACGTGAACGCGATTGAGGCCAGAGGTATGCCGGTTTCGGCCCAGGGCGCCGACGGTTTTCTCGGTCTGCGCGAAGTGAGCATGGTTGTCTGCCTGCTCGAAGCTCTGGACAACCCGCTATTGGATATATCGCTGGCGGCAGCGCTCAGCAGCCCACTCTTCGGTTTCGTGGACGACGACTTGGCGGCCATTAGGCTTGCAGACAGAAGCGTACCGTTTTACAGGGCGCTGCTTGCTGTCGCTGCCGGCGAAGACAAACTTGCCGCGCGCTGCCGGGAGTTTCTTGAGCTGTTTGGTAAAGTGCGCTCACGGGCGGCTGTGCTGCCCGCGGACAGGCTTCTGTTGGAGATTTACGCGCTCACCGGGGCGCTTGCAATAGTGGGCGCCATGCCAATGGGGGAGAGCAGGCGGCAGAACCTGCTTCTGCTGGTTGAGTACGCCCAGACCTACCATCAGATGGGCTACAAACAGCTGGGCGGATTTGTGGGACTTCTAACCCGCCTGCGAGAGGGCGGGGGAGACCTCACACCCGCAGGCCTTACAGGCGAGGGCGGCGTGGGGGTGAAGGTTATGTCGGTGCACCGCTCCAAGGGGCTGGAGTTCCCGGTGGTAATCCTGGCCGGGACTGCTCGGCAGTTCAACCTACAAGACTTAAACCGGAATACCCTGCTCCACTCGGAGTACGGCTTTGCCTGTGTCCGCCGGGAGGCGGGCATCCTAAAGCAGTACCCGACAATTCCAATGCAGGCTATCCGGCTGGAGGCGCGGCGCTCAACCCTGGGGGAAGAGCTGCGCGTACTTTACGTGGCCCTCACCCGCGCCAAAGAGAAGTTGATAATTACCGCCTGCCCTCGCGGGAATCTCGGCAAAAAACTTGGCGACCTTGCCGGTGACATAGCGGGCGGCGGGCTAAACCCACGCGAGGCCGAAGAAGCCCGCTCTCCGATGGACTGGCTGCTGATGGCTTTGCTCCGCCACCCGGATGGAGGCCCACTCCGCGAGCTGGCCGGCTGCAAAGACTTGGAGCCGATAGCAGCCTATACACCCTGGCATGTGGAGGTGGTTGCCCCACCTGAGAAGGCCTGTGAGGCGGCGAAGATGGCGGGTATCTCCCGCATAGTACCGGCAGACCCGGTGCTCTTCAGCGCTTTACAAGAGCGCCTTGCTTGGCGGTACCCCCACCGGGACCAAATCTCCATACCGGCTAAGCTGGCGGTCTCGGCCCTTGGCAAAAGGGGGAACGAGAGCTTGCGCCGGTTTGGCAGCCGCCCTCGCTTTATGGGAGAGCGGGCCCTTACCCCCGCCGAGCGCGGACAGGCCATGCACTCATTTATGCAGTTTGCCAATTACAGCCGAGCTCGAGACGATCTGCCCGCCGAGGCCGAGAGGCTGGGAATCGGAGGCTTCCTAACCGCCGCCCAGATTGAGAGCTTAGACTTGGCCAGGCTGCGCACATTCTTCCACAGCCCCCTAGCCAGCCGGATTTTCGCTGCCAAAGAAGTTATGCGCGAGCTTAAATTCCTTGGTAGCTGCGGCGAAGATATTCTGAGCCAGTACCTGGAGGGAATGGACGCCAACAGCCGGGTGGCATTGCAAGGAGTGGCCGACTGCGTTTTTATCGAAGAAGACGGCGCGGTTATACTCGACTACAAAACTGACCGGGTACAAACTTTGGAGCAACTGGCCGAGCGGTACGCGTTCCAGCTGCGCCTTTACCGGCAGATTCTTGCGCAGGCGCTGTCTGTGCCGATTAAGGAGTGTATACTCTACTCTTTCGCGTTGGGCGCAGCGGTCGAGTGTTAGAGTGCGGGTGGCGCTTTTTATAGTCAGAGGATTTCGAAGCTGACACAAAGGCTAGGTGGTTTTTGAGATCTAGGCTTTAAGTTCAAGACCAAATTTTAACTCAGCCTGCGGGCTGGGTCTATTGTACCGCTCGTGCCGCGGAGGCACTTACTTTTCTTGTCTCGCCAAGAAGAAGTAAGCAAAAGAAGGCGACTGGGGGAGGACCGGGTCTGACTACGCACAAAGGACGTGCTTCGCAGACAACTCCAAACTGCCACGCCAAAGGCATGTGGCAGTGGCAAAGACCGCCTCATCCCCCCACTGGTAGGTCAAGGGCAGGTGGGATATAGCGGTAGCTGGGTTCTATAGATGATGCCGCTCCGAATTCGATCGCATTGTCAACGATGGCACAGCCAATAGTGAATACCTCACCGCGAGAATTCCTTACTCTAAACCCGGGCTCGCATAGCGGCTGGGTAAGTTTGCGGGCGGCCAAGGGCTCGAAGTTCGAAGGCGTCTGCGGGCCCCCTTGCCTCTGTTGACAAGCCGGGAGCTCGCGAGAATTACTCACAAA